>NZ_JBHTLK010000042.1:0-39177 GCF_042678885.1 Saccharothrix hoggarensis | reverse complement strand
GGTCGCCGAGGAAGGCGATGCGCCGGTGGCCGAGGGCGGCGAGGTGGAGGACGGCGTCGCGGGAGCTGACGCGGTTGGTGGTGGTGACGCTGTCCGTGCCGTCGAATGTGGGTGGTCGGTCGACCAGCACCATGGGCGTCCCGCGCTCGCGTTCCTGCTGGAGGGCGTCCTGGTGGCCGCCGGCGGCCATGACGACGATTCCGTCGACGCGGCGGATGGCCAGGGAGGTGAGCAGTTCGCGCTGGAGCTCCGGGTCGTCCTCGCTGCTGCCCGCCAGGACCAGCACGTCGTTCTGTCTCGCCCGGTCCTCGACGGCACGCAGCAGTGCGGCGTCGAACGGGTTGGACAGGTCCTCCAGCAGCACGCCGATGGTGGCGCTGCGCTTGTCGGAGCGGCGCAGGCTGCTGGCGGTGAGGTTGGGCCGGTAGCCCAGGGTGCGGGCGGCGGCGCGAACGCGTTCGACGACCTCGGGTCCCGCGCCGGGCAGGTCGTTGATCACCCGCGACACCGTCTTCGTGCTGACCTTGGCGAGTGCGGCGACGTCCCGCATGGTCGGTTCCCGCCGGGCCCTCCGCACGTCCATGACCGCCTACCCTCTCCAGGTAACGCTTGCGTAACGACGACTTGTCGTGACCTGCACCACGAAGTTAGCGTCAACGATGACTTAACGAAAGACCCACTTCTTCGAGTGCCCTGGCGGGGGACCGGAAGTGTGGCGATCTTGACTGCGATTCGCGTGACAGGTGACCCGACCGGAGCATCATTGTGCCCAGCGGCCTGTTACGTCAACGTTGACGTTGGAGGAAGACATGACCGGACGGTCGCGAACGGGCGTCAGACTCACGGCGCTGGTGTCGGCGTCCTTGCTGGCGCTGGTCACCGGGTGCGGGGACGGTGGCGACGCGGCCGGTGGCGGCACGCTCGTCGGGTTGGTGACCAAGACGGACACGAACCCGTTCTTCGTGAAGATGAAGGAGGGCGCGCAGCAGGCCGCGGGCAGTACCGGCGCGACGGTGCAGTCGTTCGCGGGCAAGCAGGACGGTGACAACCAGTCGCAGGTGGACGCGATCGAGAACCTGATCGGCGCGGGCGCGAAGGGCATCCTGATCACGCCCAACGACTCCAAGGCGATCGTGCCCTCGGTGGACAAGGCGCGGCAGGCCGGGTTGCTGGTCATCGCGCTGGACACCCAGCTGGAGCCCGCCGACGCCGCCGACGCGACCTTCGCCACCGACAACTACCAGGCCGGTCGGCTGATCGGGCAGTGGGCGAAGGCGAAGTTCGAGGCCGAGGGCAAGCAGGCGAAGATCGCTCTGTTGGACCTCAACCCCAACCAGGTGTCCGTCGACGTGCAGCGCGACCAGGGCTTCCTGGAGGGCTTCGGCGTCGACGTGAAGGACAAGAACCGCATCGGCGACGAGAGCGACCCGCGGATCGTGGGCCACGACGTCACGGACGGCGCCCCGGAGGGCGGCCGGACGGCGATGGAGAACCTGCTGCAGAAGGACCCGGGCATCAACCTGGTCTACACGATCAACGAGCCGGCGGCGGCGGGTGCGTATGAGGCGTTGAAGGCGGCTGGCAAGGAGAAGGACGTCGTCATCGTCTCGGTCGACGGCGGCTGCCCCGGCGTCGAGAACGTCAAGTCCGGCATCATCGGCGCGACCGCGCAGCAGTACCCGTTGAAGATGGCGCAGATGGGTGTGGAGGCCATCGCGAAGTTCGCCAAGGACGGCACCAAGCCGCAGAACACCGCGGGCAAGGACTTCGTGGACACCGGCGTCACCCTGATCACCGACCAGCCCGCCGCCGGCGTCGACTCGAAGGACGCCGCCTGGGGCCTCGAGAACTGCTGGGGCTGAGCATGTCGACGACTCTGTCCAAGAGCCAGTCGCCGGGTGGGGGACCGCTCGGCGGGGACACCGCCAAGCGGTCGCCGCTGACCCGGCTCCAGCACCTGCTGCACGCCCAGGCCACCATCGGCCCCGCCGTGGTGCTGCTGGTGTCGGTGGTGGTGTTCGCCGTGCTGTCCGAGCGGTTCCTCACCCCGGGCAACATCTCGCTGATCCTGCAGCAGGTGGCGGTCGTGGGGACGCTCGCGGTCGGTCAGACGATCGTGATCCTGACCGCGGGTATCGACCTGTCGTGTGGCGCGATCATGGTGTTGACGTCGATCGTGATGGCGAAGGTCGCGGCCGACACCGGGTTGCCCGGCCTGCCCGCGCTGCTGCTGGGTTTCGTGGTCGGCACGTTGTGTGGCCTGCTCAACGGGTTGCTGGTGACGCGGTTGAAGTTGCCGCCGTTCATCGTCACCCTGGGCACGCTCAACGTGTTTTTCGCGCTGAACCTCTGGTACTCCGCCAGCGCCACCATCCGCGGCAGCGACATGCCGTCGCTGTTGCTGTGGACGGGTCAGACGATCAACGTCGGCGGTACCCGTGTCACCTACGGCTCGATCATGATGGTGGTGCTGGTCGCGGCGATGGCGTTCGCGTTGAAGAACACCGCGTGGGGCCGGCACGTCTACGCCACCGGTGACGACGCCGAAGCCTCCCGCCTGTCCGGCATCCGCACCGGCCGCGTGTTGTTGAGCGTGTACGCGACGGCGGGGGCGGTGTACGCGCTGGCGGCGTGGGTGCTGATCGGCCGGATCGCGTCGGCGAGCCCGCAGGCCGGGCAGATGGACAACCTGGACTCGATCACCGCGGTGGTGATCGGCGGCACGAGCCTGTTCGGCGGCCGGGGCGCGATCGTCGGCTCGTTGATCGGGGCGTTGATCGTGGGCGTGTTCCGCAACGGGTTGGCGTTGGCCGGGGTGGACGTGCTGTGGCAGACGATGGCCGTGGGCGTGCTGATCATCGTCGCGGTGTCGCTGGACCAGTGGATTCGGAAGGTGAAGCCATGACCACGCCGGTGCTGCAGGCCCGCGGCCTGGTCAAGCGCTACGGAAGGGTCACCGCGCTGGCGGGCGCCGACCTGGAGCTGCTGCCCGGCGAGATCCTGGCCGTCATCGGCGACAACGGCGCCGGGAAGTCCAGCCTGATCAAAGCCCTGTCCGGCGCGGTCGTGCCGGACGAGGGTGAGATCCTGGTGGACGGCCGCCCGGTGTCGTTCTCCACGCCGATCGACGCCCGCGACGCCGGCATCGAGACCGTGCACCAGTCGCTGGCGGTCTCGCCGTCGCTGGACATCGCCAGCAACCTGTTCCTCGGTCGGGAACGCCGCCGCAAGGGCGTGCTCGGCACGGTGTTGCGGATGCTGGACCGCAACGGCATGCGCGACGAGGCCCGCCGCCAGCTCGACGCCCTGGGCATCATGACCATCCAGAACCCCGGCCAGGCCGTGGAAACCCTGTCCGGCGGCCAACGCCAGGCCGTCGCCGTCGCCCGTGCCGCCGCGTTCGGCAGCCGCGTCGTCATCATGGACGAACCCACCGCGGCGCTGGGCGTGCGCGAGTCCCGCGCGGTGCTCGACCTCGTGCTCCAGGTCCGCGACCGCGGCCTGCCGGTGATCCTGATCAGCCACAACATGCCGCACGTCTTCGAGGTCGCCGACCGCATCCACATCCAACGCCTCGGCCGCCGCAAGGCCGTCGTCGACCCGAAGACCATCTCGATGTCCGACGCCGTCGCCATCATGACCGGCGCGATGGAACCGCCCGACCAGGCCACCTGACGCTGTTCGCCCGGCGCAACGCCCTCCCTCGGGCGTTGCGCGGGACGAGCACGCCTTCCTGGAGGTGCCATGAGACGCCGACGTCTCCTCAGCCTGGTGACCGCCGCCGCCCTGCTCGGGGCAGTGCCCACCGCGCAAGCCGACCCGTCGTTCACCGAGCCTTACCGACCGCAGTTCCACTACACACCTGCGACGAACTGGATGAACGACCCCAACGGGTTGGTCTACCACGAGGGCGAGTACCACCTCTTCTACCAGTACAACCCGGACGGCAACACCTGGGGCAACATGTCCTGGGGCCACGCCGTCAGCCCCGATCTCGTGCACTGGCGGGAACTCCCGCTCGCCCTCCCGCACGACGACACCGAGATGGTGTTCTCCGGCAGCGCCGTCGTCGACCACGCCAACACCACCGGCTTCGGCACGTCCGAAGACCCGGCGATGGTGGCGATCTACACGACGCACTCCAAGGCCGATGGCCGGCAGGCGCAGTCGCTGGCCTACAGCACGGACAACGGTCGCACCTGGACGAAGTACGCGGGCAACCCGGTGCTCGACATCGGCTCCCGCGAGTTCCGCGACCCCAAGGTCCAGTGGCAGGCGGGGCGCTGGCTGATGACGGTCGCGCTGTCCACCGAGCACAAGGTCCGCTTCTACTCCTCACCCGACCTCAAGACCTGGACGCACCTGAGCGACTTCGGCCCGCAAGGCGCGGTCGGCGGCGTCTGGGAGTGCCCCGACCTGTTCCCGCTCCAGGTCGACGGCGATCCCCGCAAGACCAAGTGGGTGCTCGTGGTCAGCATCAACCCGGGCGGCATCGCGGGCGGCTCGGCCGCGCAGTACTTCGTCGGGGCCTTCGACGGCACCCGCTTCACCGCCGACGACGACGGCAGTTACACCCCGCCCGCCGGCGTCGTCGTGGAAGACTTCGAGTCGACCTACGGCAGCTGGACCACCACGGGCACCGCCTTCGGCGCCGCGCCGGCAACAGGAGCACTGCCGGGACAGCTCCCCGTGAGCGGCTTCGAGGGAACCGGTCACGCCAACAGCTTCCACGGCGGCGACGCCTCCACCGGCACCCTCACCTCACCGCCGTTCACCGTGGACAAGCGGTACCTCAACTTCAAGATCGGCGGCGGCCGGCACCCGCACGACCCGGAGGCGTCGACCGACGACACGCCGCCGGCGGCACGCGAGGTCCTGGCCGACTTCGAAGGCGGCACCTACGGCACCTGGACCGCCACCGGCGAGGCGTTCGGCGCCGCGCCCGCGACCGGCACGTTGCCCGGCCAGATGCCGGTCTCCGGCTGGCAGGGCGGCGGTCTGGTCAACACCTTCCTGCGGGGCGACGCCACCACCGGCACGCTCACCTCACCCGAGTTCACCGTCTCCGCCCCCTACCTGAACTTCCTCGTCGGCGGCGGCAACCACCCGTCGGACTCCGAAGCGCCCACCGCCGTGCGCCTGGTCGTGGACGGCCAGGTCGTGCGCAGCGCGACCGGCAAGGACTCCGAGGCGCTGGACTGGGCCTCGTGGGACGTGCGCGACCTGGCCGGGCGGAAGGCCCGCTTGGAGGTCGTGGACGAGAACACCGGCGGCTGGGGACACGTCCTGGTCGACCACGTGGTGCTCGCCGACTCACCCGCCAAGCCGCGCTCCACCGAGACCTCGGTCAACCTCGTGATCGACGGGAAGGTCGTGCGGACGGCCACCGGAGCGGACAGCGAAACCCTCGACTGGACGTCCTTCGACCTGCGCGAGCACCTGGGCAAGCAGGCGCGGATCTCCATCGTGGACCGCAACACGGCGGGGTGGGGACACGTGCTGGCCGACCGGTTCACCCTCGCCGACGCAGCCGCCGAGTCCACCGTCGAACGGGCGGACTGGGTTGACCTCGGCAAGGACTACTACGCCCCCGTCTCGTGGGAGAACACCCCCGGTGGCAAGCGCTACGCGATCGGCTGGATGAACAACTGGCAGTACGCCGGCGCCACCCCGACCTCGCCGTGGCGCAGCGCGCAGAGCGTGGTGAGGCAGCTCGGGCTGCGCACCGTCGACGGCGAGATCCGGCTCGTCCAGGAGCCGGTGCGCGCCTTGGACCGCCTCCGCCAGGGGAAACCGGTCATCGTGCACGGCAGCACCGTGCAGGAAGGCTCGCGGTCGTTGGGCGAGCACGTGGAAGGCCAGGCCCTGGACATCGAGGCGACCTTCTCGCCGCGTGACGCCGAGCGGTTCGGCCTGAAGGTGCTCGGCGGACCTGGGCAGGAGACGGTGATCGGTTACGACGCCACCACCGGCGAGCTGTACGTGGACCGCACGAGGTCCGGGCGCGTCGACTTCAGTCCCGACTTCCCCGCCGTGCAGCGCGCGCCGCTGGCCGCGGTGGACGGGAAGGTGACGCTGCGGGTGCTGGTCGACCGCTCGTCGGTCGAGGTGTTCGGCGGCGCGGGCGAGACCGTGATCACCAGCCTCGTCTTCCCCGACCCGACCAGCGACGACGTGACGATCTTCGCCGAGGGCGGCGACGCCCGGGTCGACCGGCTCACCGCGTGGCACATGAGCACCTACCGACGTTGACCGCTCGTGGTGGTGGAGCCCACCTCCCGGCTCCACCACCACTTCCCCCGGACGACAAGGAATCCGCACATGATCATCGTTGGTGGCGAGGCCCTGGTGGACCTCGTGCCCGATCGCGCCGGCGGCTACCTCCCGATCCCGGGTGGCAGCCCGGCCAACACGGCCGTCGGCCTCGGCAGGCTCGGCACGCCGACCGCGCTGCTGGCGCGCCTGGCCGACGACCGCCTGGGAGCGCTGCTGCGCGCCCACCTCGAAACGTCCAACGTCGACCTGCGCTACGTCGCCGCGTCGACTGCCCCGACCACGCTCGCGGTGGTGGACGTCGACCAGCACGGCGTGGCGGACTACTCGTTCTACATCGACGGCTGCGCCGACGGCGGCTGGCAGGTGGCCGACCTGCCGACCGGCCTCCCGCCGGACGCGGCACTGCACGTGGGCGGCTCCTTCGCGCTCGCGGTCGAGCCGATGGCCGCGGCGTTCGAAACCCTGCTGTCGCGCGAGCACCCCCACCGCGTGATCACCTTCGACCCCAACATCCGACCCAACCTGATCGACGACGACACCTCCGCGCGGGCCCGGTTGCGGCGGTGGCTCGGCATGATCGACGTCGTCAAGCTCAGTGCCGACGACTTGCGGTGGATCGCCCCCGACCGTGCCCTCTCCGATGTCGTGGGCGAGTGGCACGAGCGAGGGGTCGTCCTCGTCGTCGTCACGCGCGGCGCTGAGGGCGTGTACGCCTCCGGGCCCACCGGACACATCGAGCTGCCGGGCCTGTCGGTCGACGTGGTCGACACGGTCGGCGCCGGGGACGCCTTCATGGCGGGCCTCCTGGCCGCCTTCGACCGCAACGACCTGCTCACCCGGACCAACCTGACCACCGTGACCCACACCGAGCTGACCGACACGGTCGCCTACGCCCAACGCGTCGCGGCCATCACCTGCACCCGCCCCGGCGCCGACTCACCGTGGTTCGACGAACTGCTCCCCGATGAAGTCCGCTGCGCCACCTCCTGAACTCGGACCGCGCTGCGAATCCGGTCCGCGGCGTCCGAACCGAAGGCACCCCTGAACAGTCGACCAGTGGTGCCTGTCTGCCCGGACGTGTTCATCAGCCCACCGAAGCCCGCTCCCTCTTCCCGCAGATGTGAAGTGAGGTCAGCATGCGCAGATTCACCTTCAAGCGATGGCCACGCCGTCGCACCACCACCGTGATGGCAGTGGCCTTCCTGGTCGCGATCACCACTGTCGTCGCGCCCTCGGCGCAGGCGGCGCCCTACCCGGAGTACCCCTACGACGCGACGGACTACAACGAGCCGTTCCGGGGCCAGTTCCACTTCAGCTCGCAGGGCGGCTGGATGAACGACGTGAACGCGCCGTTGTACTACAACGGCGTCTACCACTTGTTCTACCAGCACAATCCGCACGGCCTGCAGTGGGACACCATGCACTGGGGCCACGCGACCAGCCGGGACATGGTGCACTGGACGCAGCAGCCGATCGCCCTGGAGCCGGGTCTGCACAACGCCACGCTGTTCTCCGGTGGCGGGTGGGTGGACCACAACAACGTCACCGGCCTCAAGACCGGCACCGACGCGCCGATCCTGTTGTTCACCAACACCAACGGTGTCTCGATCGCCTACAGCACCGACGGCGCGCGGACGTTCCGCATGTACAACGGCGGCGCGAAGGTGATCTCCACGCCGTACGAGTCGCGTGATCCGAAGGTGTACTGGGACGCGGCCCGCAACCGGTGGGGCATGGTGTTCTGGGGCAACGAGGGCGGCAACGTCGCCAAGTTCTACAGCTCCACGAACCTGCTCAACTGGACCTATCGCGGCGAGTTCCGCGCCGACTGGCTGTTCGAGTGCCCCGACCTCTACCAGCTTCCGGTGGACGGCAACACGGGCAACCAGAAGTGGGTGCTGCAGGACGCCAGCGGCGAGTACGTCATCGGCACCTTGAACAGCGCCGGGGTGTTCGTGCCGGATGCGGGCTGGTCGCGGCCGCAGCGGATGGACGTGGGGCGCACCGATTTCGGCGGGACCGCCTACGCTGGCCTGACGTTCACCAACATGCCGACCAACCGGGTGGTCCAGATGTTCTGGCAGCCCGGCAACAAGGGCAGCACCTGGACCGGCAACGCCTCCTTCCCCGCCCAGCTCGGCCTGCGCACGTTCCCGGAGGGCATCCGGGTGACCCGCAACCCGATCGGCGAGATCTCCACGATCCGCCAACCCGCGCAGACCTGGAGCAACCTGACCATCTCCAACGACCTGGCGACGAACCCGTTCAACGGCATCTCCGCGGACACCTACGAGATCGAGGCGACCTACGACCTCGCGGGTGCCACGGCCACGGACTTCGGCTTCGAGCTGCACCGCCGCGCCGACGGCACCCGTGACGCGGCGATCGGTTACGACCGCGTCCGGCAGACGTTGGCCGACGCACCCATGCCGCCGGTCAACAACCGGGTGAAGCTGCGGGTGTTGGTCGACCGGGGGCAGTTGGAGACGTTCGGCAACGACGGCAAGGTCTCGGTCACCGACAACGTCAACTTCGACTCCTCCAGCGGCAGCCTGGGCATCCGGACCTACGCCAACAACGGCACGGTCCGCCTCGAATCCTTGACGTTCCGGCGGTTGAGCAAGGCCTGGACAGCCGCGCCCAGCGGACCGGACCAGGGCGTCGGCATGATCAAGTGGAACGGCGTGAACAAGTGCGTCGACCGTGACGCCGCCACCGCCGCGGTGAACATCTGGGACTGCTGGAACGGCGCCAACCAGCGGTGGACGTTCACCGCCGCCGGGAAGATCAGGATCGGCAACGAGTGCCTCGACCAGCCCGGCGAGACCATCGGCAACGGCGCGCAGCTCAAGACCCACGCCTGCTGGGGTGGGGACAACCAGCGCTGGATCCGCATCGGCGCCAACCAGTACCAGAACGCGTGGTCCAAGCGCTGCCTGGACCTCGCGGCCGGTGACGCCACCAACGGCCGCAGGTTGCAGGTCTGGGACTGCGTCGGCGGCCCGAACCAGACGTGGAGCATGCCGACCAACTGATCACAGCCACCCGACATCGCGCCCCGAGCCGTTGCCGGCGTCAGTGACGGAGGGTGGACGGCTCGATCGTCCACCCTCCGTCCGGCCATCTGTTGTGGACATTGAGGATTCTGGAGGTTCGATGAGCTCAACGACGAGCGGCCTTCGCTTACTGCGGACCGCGCTCGCCGCCCTCGTGCTGGCGACCGCAGCAGTCGGCGTCCCCGGTGCCGGCGGTGGTGCGCCCCAGGCGCAGGCCGCGGGCACGTACCGGGCGCAGTACCACTTCACGGTGCCCGACCGCTGGATGAACGACCCGCAGCGGCCGGTGTACATCAACGGCAAGCTCCACTACTACTACCTCTACAACGCCGACTACCCGAACGCGGTGGGCACGGCCTGGCGTCTGGCGACGAGCACCGACGGGGTGGCCTTCGCGGACCAGGGCATCGCGGCGCCCAAGAACACGAACGTCAACCGCGACCTGTGGTCGGGTTCGGTGGTCGTGGACACCGCGAACACGGCGGGTTTCGGCGCCGGCGCGGTGGTCCAGCTGGTCACGCAGCCGGACTTCCGCACCGGCGGCGGGGCGCAGGCGCAGTTCCTGTGGTACTCGATCGACGGCGGCCGGACGTTCCGGCCCCACGGCGACACACCGGTGATCCCCAACGGCGGCCGCCGCGACTTCCGCGATCCCAAGGTGGTCTGGGACTCCGCCCGAGGCCGGTGGGTCGCCGCGATCAGCGAAGGGGAGCGGATCGGGTTCTTCACCTCGCCGGACCTGAAGACCTGGACGTGGCGATCGCACTTCGTGACCAACCACGGCTTGCTCGAATGCCCGGACCTGTTCCCCATTCGCGCCGACGACGGCACGACGCACTGGGTGCTGGGTGTGAGCCCGGGCGGGACGCCGAGCACCTACGCCTACTGGACCGGGACCTTCAACGGGACCGCGTTCACCGCCGCCAAGACCACTCCGCAGTGGCTGGACCACGGCTTCGACTGGTACGCCGGGGTCACCTGGGAGGACCCGGCCGCGCCGATGGACCGGCGCTTCGGCATGGCGTGGATGAACAACTGGGCGTACCCGGACAACACACCGACACGGGCCGCGGACGGGTTCAACGGGACCGACTCGATCGTCCGCCAGATCACGCTCAAGCGCTACCCGGACGGCTACGCCCTGGTGTCGCAACCGACCCCGGCGCTGGCCTCCCACGCCACCTCGGTGCGCAACCTCGGCACGATCCAGGTCAACGGCGGCCCGGTCCCGCTGGCCTACAACGGGACGGCGTACCAGCTCGACACCGACATCAGCTGGACCCAGTTGGACAACGTCGGGGTGCAGCTGCGGGTGTCGGCCGACGGCACGCGGCACGCGGACGCCGGCATCTACCGCGACTTCAGCTACCTGAACCGGCGCCAGACCGGGAGCCCCGACACCACCGGGACACGGGGTGAGAGCCACGCGCCGTGGAACCCGGCGAAGAAGACCGCGCACCTGCGCATCCTCGTCGACCGCACCACCATCGAGGTGTTCGTGGACGACGGCCGGCACGTGCACTCCAGCCAGGTGTTCGCCGACCCGTCCGACACCGGCATCAGGCTCTACACCAGCGGGGGCAGCGCCACGTTCGCCAACACGAGGATCACCGAGTTCCGCGACCTGGCCCAGCGCCCGGCCCGCGTCCTCTCCGGCTTCGAGGGCACGTCCTACGACCCGGGCTGGAGCACCACCGGCCGCTTCGTCGGCACCGGCCCGACGTTCCAGAACCTGCCCGGCATGGTCGGCAGGGCCGTCCTGGACACCTTCGCCGGCGGCGGCGACTCGGCCACCGGCACGATCACCTCACCGACGTTCACCCTCGACCGCAACCACCTGCACCTCCTCATCGCCGGCGGGAACCACCCGGCCGGCTCACCCGGCCAAACCACGGTCAACCTGATCGTGAACGGCCAGGTGGTGCGGACGGCGACCGGGGACAACACGGGCGTGATGAAACCGGTCGACTGGAACGTCGGCAACCTCCAAGGGCAGAGCGCCCGAGTGCAGGTGATCGACCAGGCGACCGGCGCGTGGGGACACATCATGGTCGACCACCTGCTGCTGAGCGACTGAGCGAACCGATCGGGGGGCGGACTCGTCCACCCCCCGATCGAACCGCCGCAACGCGGACACCGGCGCCAGCCTGTCGAACACGCCCCACCGCAACGCTCCCGGCTGGCCTGGGACGTCGGTGGCGCCGCCACCGCCACAGGCGACGGAGCCCAGGTCCACCTGTCGTCCTGCGTCGGCGGCACGAACGAGCAGTGGCAACCCGCCGCCCAGGGGCAGCGGCACCTACCGCTTTGCCACCCGTCACACTCACCTGACCAGCCGCTGCCGTGCTCGCGCGACGCGATCGTGACGGCCTGCGCCGAGGTCACCCCGAACGACGACGGGTCATGCCCGAGGTGGTGTCGAACCGATTCGACTCGCGGGTTACCGGTGTCGGGCCCCGGTGCTCGACCGCAGGGAGATGACGGGTCGCAGGAGCGCGTGGCGGTGCGGCGCGTCGGGGTTCGCGATGCGTTCCACCAGCAGGTCCACGGCGAGTCGGGCCATCTCCTCCGCGGGCACGTCGGCGGCGGTCAGCGGAGGGTGGAAGGCTTCCGCCAGGCGGCTGGCGATGACGCCGGTGATGGAGAAGTCGCCGGGCACGTCGAGACCCGCTTGGCGCAGGGCCCGCTGTAGGCCGGGCAGCGCGGCCTCGTTGATGGTCACCGCCGCCGTCACGTCCGGCCACCGCCGGCGGATCTCCTGGAAGCAGGCCAGGCCGGCGGCCGGTTCGTCGGCGCAGCACACCGTGTGCGCCGTCAGCCCGCGCTGCTCGGCGGCGGCGAGGAAGCCCGTCGACGAGCGCAGTGCGGGCCCGTAACCCGCGGCGACGAGCTCGTCGGACCGGTTGATGAGCACGACGTCGCGGTGGCCGAGGTCGGCCAGGTGGTGGACGCAGCGGGTGATCAGCTCCGCGTAGTCGACGTCGACCCACGGCGCGGCGCCCGGGCGCTCGACGTGGCCGATGGTCACGAACGGCAGCGCTTCCTGTTCCAGGCGGGCCACGCGCGGGTCGTCGAGGAGGATCTCCATCAGGATCACGCCGTCGACCCGGCGGCCGGTGACGACGCGCTCGAAGGACCGGTCGTGGTCGCCGCCGCTGGGTGAGAGCAGCACGTCGAGGTCGTGGGTGGCCGCCGCCTCCACGACGCTGGCCACGAACCCCAGCTGCACGTCGGTCAACCGCCTGCTCGCGGGTGGTATCACCAGGCTCAACGTGCGGGTGCGCCCCTCGGCCAGCGCCCGCGCGCTGGCGTTGGGCCGGTAGCCCAGCTCGGCGATCACGTCGTTGATGCGCTGCGCGGTCGCGGTCGACACCGGCCGCTTCCCGCTGAGCGCGTACGACACCGTGCTGCGGGACACGCCGGCACGCTTGGCGATCTCACCGATGTTCATGCGCTCTCCGTCCAACCGGTTCGACAGGTTCTGATGGTAGCGGAAACCAGGTCTTGCGCCGGTTACTCCCTGCGGATACGTTGACGAAACATCGCGTGGTCGAACCGGTTCGATGACCGACAGTCCAGTTGTCAGTGCCGCCGCCTGGAAGGACTACCCCTATGAAGCGCTCCCCGTTCAGTCGACGCGTGACCGTCGCCCTGGTCGCGGCGGGACTGTCCCTGACCGCGTGTTCCTCCGCCGGGGACACGGGTGGTGACGCCACCGGCCCGTTCGCGGTGTGGGACCCGTACCCGCAGTTCGACGGGACGTCGGAGTGGGCGAAGGTGATCGAGAAGTGCGGCGCTGACGCTGGGGTGAAGGTCGAGCGGCAGGCGTACGACACCTCCGACCTGACCAACAAGGTCCTGCTCGCCGCGCAGCAGGGCACCGCGCCGAACGTGCTGGTGGTGGACAACCCGGTGGTGTCCACGCTGGCCGAGGGCGGGGTGCTGAAGGCCAACCAGGACACCGGCCTGGACGCGTCGCAGGCCTCGCCCAACCTGGTGGCCGCGGGCGAGGTCGGCGGGAAGACCTACGGGGTCCCCATCGGCGCGAACACCCTGGCGCTGTACTACAACAAGGCGGTGCTGGCGTCGGCGGGCGTGGACCCGGCGTCGCTCACGGACTGGGCGTCGTTGGACGCCGCCCTGGCCAAGGTCGCGGGCGCGGGCAAGAAGGGCATCACGTTCTCCGCCATCGGCACCGAGGAGGGCTCCTTCCAGTTCCTGCCGTGGTTCTGGGGCGCGGGCGCGCAGCTGACCGACCTGTCGTCCACGCAGGCCGTGGCGGCGGTGGAGCTGTGGAAGTCGTGGATGGACAAGGGGTACGCGCCGAACTCGGTCGTGGGCAACACGCAGACCACCAGTTGGCAGGAGTTCGCCACCGGCGAGTACGCGTTCGCCGAGAACGGCACGTGGCAGCTCGGCAACGCGGCGAAGCTGGGCTTCGAGTACGGCGTCATCCCGATCCCGTCCCGTGACGGCGGTGTCGCGCCCGCGCCGACCGGTGGCGAGTTCGTCACGGTGCCGGCGCAGGGCGCCGCGGACCGCGAGGCGACGGCGGCGAAGATCGCCAACTGCCTGGTCGGCGCCGACACCGTGCTGGCCACCGACACCGCGCTGACCTACGTCTCGGCCATTCAGTCGGTGCGGGAGAAGCAGGTCGCCGCCAAGCCGGAGTTGACGGTGTGGGTCGACGCGGTGCAGTCGGCGAAGGGGCGCACCGGCGACGGTCTCGGCACCCGCTACCCGCGGATCTCGCAGCCGCTGTGGACCGCGGTGCAGGCGGTGCTGACGGGGTCGAAGCCCGCCGCGGACGCCCTGAAGGACGCCCAGAGCGCCGCGGCGTCGGCGAAGTAGAGCCGTGCTCCGCAGGAATCTCGTCGGCTGGGCGTTCCTCGCTCCGCTCGTCGCCTACCTGGTGCTGTGCTACGGCTTCCCGCTGCTGACCACTGTGGACCTGAGCATCCGCGACTACACCGTCCGCACGTTCGTGCACGGTGGCGCGCCGGTGGTCGGACTGGACAACTACACGGCCGTGTTCACCGACCCGGTCTTCCGCACGGCACTGGTCAACACGGTCGTGTTCACGGTGGTGTCGCTGGTGTTCCAGTACGGCATCGGGTTGGCGTTGGCGGTGTTCTTCTCCCGCCATTTCCGGCTGTCGGCGACGTTGCGGGCGTTGTTCCTGGTGCCGTGGCTGCTGCCGCTGATCGTGTCGGCGTCGACGTGGGCGTGGATGTTCAACAGCGAGGCCGGTGTGGTGAACGCGGCCCTGTCGTGGGTCGGGATCGACGGCGTGCACTGGTTGACCTCGCCGACCTGGTCGCTGGTGTCGGTGATCGTCGCCAACATCTGGATCGGCATCCCGTTCAACCTGGTCGTGCTCTACAGCGGGTTGCGGAACATCCCGGCCGAGGTGCACGAGGCGTCCGCTTTGGACGGTGCGAGCTCCTGGCAGACGTTCCGGCACGTCACCTTCCCGATGCTGCGGCCGGTTTCCACGGTCACGCTGCTGCTCGGGCTGGTCTACACGCTGAAGGTGTTCGACATCATCTGGATCATGACGCGTGGCGGCCCGAGCGGGTCGTCCACCACCCTGGCCACCTGGTCCTACGAACTCGGGTTCGGCAGCATGCTGCCCCGCTTCGGGCCCAGTTCCGCGGTGGGCAACGTGCTCATCCTGCTCGCTGTGGCCGTGGGCCTGGTGTACGTGCGGGTGCAGCGCCGGCAGGAGGCGTCATGACGCGCTCGTGGTGGCGGACCGCGGTGGGCGTGGCGCTGACCGCCGTGATGCTGTTCCCGGTCTACTGGATGGTCAACGTCTCGGTCACCCCGCCGGGCGACATGCGCAAGTCACCCCCGGACTTCTTCCCGGGCAACCCGACGTTCGACGGGTACGCCCGGGTGCTGGACGAGCAGCTGCCGTACTTCGGCACCAGCCTGCTGGTCGGGCTCGGGACCGTGGTGCTGACGTTGGTGCTGGCCGCACCCGCGGCGTACTCGCTGGCGAAGCTGCGCCCGCGCGGTCGGGGGCCGTTGACGTTCGTGCTGCTGGTGGCGCAGATGATCCCCGGGATCATCATGGCGCTGGGGCTGTACGGCATCTACGTCAAGCTCGGCATCACGAACACGGTGTGGGGGCTGGTGTTCGCCGACTCCACGATCGCGGTGCCGTTCGCCGTGCTGATCCTGACCTCGTTCATGTCCTCGGTGCCCGACGAGATCGTGCAGGCGGCACGCATCGACGGCGCGGGAGCGTTGCGCACGTTCTGGTCCGTGGTGCTGCCCGCCAGCCGCAACGGGGTGGTCACCGCCGGGCTGTTCGCGTTCCTGTGGGCGTGGTCGGACTTCGTGTTCGCCGCGACGCTCGACAGCGGGGGCGCGCTGCAACCGCTGACGCTGGGCATCTACCGCTACATCGGCAACAACAACCAGGAGTGGAACGCGATCATGGCCACCGCCGTGGTCGCCTCCGTGCCCGCCACCGTGCTGCTCGTGCTGGCCCAGCGCTTCGTCGCCGCGGGCATCACGTCGGGCGCCGTCAAAGACTGACCAAGGGGGAACTTGTGGACGACTTCTCGGTGCGGGAGATCCCGTTCAGCTGTTCGGGAGCGTGGTTCGGCATCTCCGCGGTCGTGGGGCTCGCCGAGTACTCCGAGGACCTGCACCTCGTGTCCCACCGCAACGGGATGCACGCCGTGCTGTCTCTCGTGCCGGTGCTCGCCGGTGCGCGGGTGTCCGCCGAGGTCAACGCCAACCCCGCGCTGCTCACGTGGAGCGCGGGCCGGGTGCGGATCGCGGCGGCGTTCGAGTCACCCACGGCGCTCCGGATCTCCGGCCACGGCCTCGGCCTGCGGATCGCCGCCGCGGACGACACCCTCACCCCGTTCACCGGGACCTTCTTCTTCCACGACCCCGTCACCTCGTCGTACGTCTTCACCTCCTACGAGACCGGCCACCGCTACCGGGTGACCGTGCTGGCGGGGAGCGAGGACTCGGCCGGTGCCTCCGCGCTCGGCACGGCGGAACGGGCGGTCGTCGTCGGTGGGGACGGCGGGGAGTGGGAACTCGTCGTGGAGGAGCTGACGACCACGAGCGGGCGGTTCTCGACCACCGCGACGTTCTCGGAGGTGGTGGCTGCCTCGCGGCGTTCGTTCGAGCGGTTCGTGGACGAGGTCGCGCCCTGGCGCTCCGACCGCACCCCGGCCGCCGGGCTGGCCTGCTACGTGCTCTGGTCGGCCACCGTGAGCCCGGCGGGCTTCGTCGGCCGTCCGGCGGTGCTGATGTCGAAGAACTGGATGGACAAGGTCTGGAGCTGGGACCACTGCTTCAACGCCCTCGCCCTCGCGCCGGGTCTGCCCGGCGTGGCGTGGGACCAGCTCCAGGTGGTGTTCGACCACCAGACCCCCGAAGGGGCGCTGCCGGACTCGATCACGCACGCGGAGGTGCTGCACAACTTCGTCAAACCACCCATCCACGGCTGGGCGGTGGCCAAGCTGAGGTCGAAGCTGCCCGGTGGAATCCCGGCCGCGGAACTGCCAGTGCTCTACCGGCAGTTGGAGGCGTGGACGACCTTCTGGCTCGACCACCGTCGCGCGTCGGGTGAGCCGTTCGCCCACTACGAGCACGGCAACGACAGCGGCTGGGACAACTCCACCGTCTTCGACGGGCAGCGGCTCGTGCAGTCCGCCGACCTCGCCGCCTTCCTCGTGGTGCAGATGCGGGAACTGGCCCGACTGGCCCGGGAGATCGACGACCCGGCCGCCGCCACGCGCTGGGAACGCGAGGCCGACACCATGCTGGACGCGATGCTGACGACGCTGTGGGACGGGACGGCGTTCACCGGCCGCGCCCTCGACGGCACGACCCGCACCACGGCCAGCCTGCTCGACCTCATGCCCGTCATCCTGGGCGACGACCTGCCCCCGAACGTGCACGCCAAGCTCGCCAAGGGCATCGCCCGGCACCTGACCGCGGTCGGCCCGGCCACCGAACGACCCGACTCGCCCCACTACGAAGCCGACGGCTACTGGCGCGGCCCGGTGTGGGCGCCCTCGACCGTGCTCATCGAGGACGGCCTGCGCCGCGGCGGCGCGGTCGACCTCGCCGACCAGGTCAGCGCCCGCTTCCGCGCGGTGTGCGAGAAGAGCGGCTTCGCCGAGAACTTCGACGCCCTCACCGGCGAGGGCCTGCGCGACCGCGCCTACACCTGGACCGCGAGCGCCTACCTGCTGCTCGCCGCAGAGGCCGAGGCCCGACCGGCCGACGGCGCTCCGCACCATCCCAGCACGTCAGCGGGGTAGACGAACCGATCCGACCGACGTCCTCCCCGGGACGAAGGGGTTCAACGCCGAACCCCCGACCTCGCACGCCCACAACACCTGACAAAGGAGTCACGCATGTCCCTCACACGCGCACGACGGCGAGGCCGTGGCCTCGCCGCGGTCATCGCGGCGGCCGCGGCCGCGATATCGGCGGTGGTGGCGCCCGCACCGGCCGCCCTGGCCGGTGACGAGTCGATCTCCGTCAACTTCTCCGTCGCCGGCGGGTCCCCGACCTACCGGGCCTCCGGCTGGATCTACGGCATGACCGAGGACGCCTCCGGTCCCGCCGACCACTTCTACCGCGACCTGAAGTTCCGGTACATGCGCGCCGGCGGCGCCCAGCTCGACGGCCCCGGCGGCTGGGTGGCGGGCAAGTACGAACGCCGGTGGAACGCCACCCGCGCCCAACTGCTGCGCACCCGTGCGCTGGGCGGCGAGTTCATCCTGCTGCCCCACGACCTGTGGGGCGCCGACGGCTACCCGATCACCCGTTTCCCGGGCGACAACGGCGACTGGACCGACTACGACAACTTCCTCACCCGCCTGATCGCCGACGTGCGGGCCACCGGCGTCCCGGTGCAGTGGGACCTGTGGAACGAACCGAACCTGGACCTGTTCTGGAAGCGGTCGCAGGAGCAGTACTTCGAGCTGTGGCGCCGCACGTACCAACGCGTCCGCGCCGCGTTCCCGCAGCAGCTGATCGTCGGCCCGAGCTTCGCGGGCGTCCCGACGACGAACGGGACGTGGTGGAACCAGTACCTCGACTTCATCCGCTCGTCGAACACGATCCCGGACATCATCAGCTGGCACTCCCTGCCGGGTGACCCGGTGGCCAACGTGGCCGCGGCGAACGCCACCCTCGACGCACGGGGCATCCCGCACCCCCGCCCGTACCAGATCAACGAGTACGGAGCGCCCGACGAGCAGAACCCCGGTGACGGCGCCTGGTACATCGCCCGCCTGGAACGAGCGGGCGCCGACGGGCTGCGCGCCCACTGGGGCAGCACGAACGCCCTGCACAACGACCTGGCCAACCTCCTGACGCGCAACTCGGAGGGACAGCACCTGCCCAAGGGCGAGTGGTGGGTCTACCGCTACTACGGCTCACAGACCGGGCAGATCGTCTCCGTCACGCCCAGCCCGACCTACGACGCGTTCGCCACCAAGACGAACGGCGCGGCGAAGGTCCTGGTCGGCGGTGGCGGCACCACGGGCAACATCGCCGTCAACCTCCAGCGACTCGACACCACCAGCGGGATCGTGCAGAACAACCAGGTGCGGGTGGTCGTCCAACGCATCCCGTACAACGGCGGCGGCGCGGTGCAGGGACCGATCACCATCGGCAACTCCGTCGTGACGCTGTCCGGCAACGCCACGACGGTCAACCTGCCCCACACCAACGCCGACGACTCCTTCACCGTCACGCTCCTCCCACCGTCCGACACCGGCTTCCAGTCGGTGGCCGTCGCCCAGCACTCGCAGCAGTGCCTGGACAACACCAACCTGGGCACCGCTGACGGCAACCGGCAGCAGCAGTTCCACTGCGAGGGCGGTGACCAGCAGCTGTGGAACTTCCGGCCGGTGGCCGGGGTCACCGACACCTACACCGTCGTCAACCAGCAGACCGGCAAGTGCCTCGACGTCAGCGGCGTCTCCACCGCCGACGGCGCCGCGGTGCAGCAGTGGGCCTGCCACGGGGGCCAGAACCAGCAGTTCACGCTGCGGAAGGTCACCTACCCGGGCAACGACTCCCACGACTACCAGCTCGCCGCCCGGCACAGCGGCAAGTGCGTCGACGTCAGCGAGATCTCCACGGCGGCACGCGCCCCCATCCACCAGTGGACCTGCAACCCCACCGGTCAGAGCAGCCCGCTCAACCAGACCTGGCGGCTCTGGGGGCGGTAACGGCCGTGCTGTCGCGCGGCAGCGGGCTCGTGCCGCGAACCCGCTGCCGCGCACCTCCTCCACCAAACCCGCTCCCGCCCGTCGCCTGCACGGGCCCGAACCACCTGACTGCACTGGGTCCTTCCCCAACGCCGTCATCGATGCCGGCGCTCCGCTACCGCGAGCGGTGATCGACCGGCTCGACAGGAGATCGCGATGAACCGAAGCCTCACCGCCGGACCGCCGGCACTGGCGATGGCGGCGTTGTCGGGAGCTGCAGCGCCTTCGCGGGTGTCCACATCCAGCGCACCAGCCACGACACCACGAACCTGACCAACAAGGTGCTGCCCGGCGCGCAGCAGGGCGCCGTGCCGACATCCTGGTCCTGGACAACCTGGTCGTCTGCGGAACGTTCACCGTGCTGCCGACGTTAGAAGGCGTGTCCGGGATGGGCAGACGCGACCTACCGCGTGTTCCTGCCGGAGCACCGCTTGGGCAATCCTGGTCACTACACCCGTACTTCCGGCGACATGACGACGGCCGTTGCAGCCCGATCACGTAGAACCGCGCGCTTGTGTCGACGTCGGGGTGTGTGGAGGCGGCGTCTGCCTGAGCGGAGCCATGGTCTGGACGGTAGTAACTCATCAAGCGGTGTGGGGTGGCCGCTATGACCGACATCGAGGACTCGCGGACCGCGGCTTGATAGTCGATCTGCCCGGGTCCGTGGTCGCGCTGGCCGCCTGGTCCTCTTGGACCCGGTTCGACCTGTTGCCTGATATCAACGACCGAACGACGCTCGGCTACCTGACAAGTCCGCTACCACGATATTGGCGACTTCTGACCCGGCACGAGAAGCTCGCTATCATTTGAGTGTGATCGATCCACATCGAGGTTATCCGGACGGAGGGGGTAATGCTCGGACCGCCATTGGACGACGTGGTTGACATCCTCCGGCACGCGTTCCCGAACGGTGTGCCGGAGGAGGACACCGAGGCCGTCCTGGTAGTGCTGTCGGAGGGGTTGAGCGAGAGGAACCTCGCCTTGGTGGTGGAGGAGTTCACCGGAATCAGCCGCTACGAGGTGGGGCAGTTGACGGCTACCGCGCTCAACAACCGCAGGCTTGATCGGGCCAAGGTCGCGCGCGTGGAAGAAGCGCTGCGGCGGAAGGGATGGGATCCGGACGAGGACTGATCGCGAACGCGACCACTGAGAACCGCCTGCGCGAACGTTTCCCGGTGCTTCGGTCTCGGCGGCCGCCACTGCGTTCGAGATCGCCTGCCCGCCGAAGATGATCACGTCGGTGTCGAGTGTGTTCGGGAAGTGGTGGCCGGTGATCGTTGCGGTGGGATCTTCGCCAACCTCCAGTCGAGTGACCGGACGCCCACCTGCCAGTGCACAACTCGTGACCTGGCAGGTGCGGATGCCGTCAAAGCGTCTACTTTCCGGATCGCAGCGATGACGAACGCGGGATGTCGGGATTTGTCGTTCGTGAGTTCGGCATCGATGGCGGGGGAGACGAAGGGATGTCCGCCGTCGGGCCGGCGTAGTTGTCCGATGGTGGAGCGATCCACACGAGCAGCCGTAGTCGCCGAACGACGTGGCGCAGCGGTACAAGCACGTGGCGACCAGGGTTGGCATCGACACTCACCTGTGAGCCCCGCGCCGACGAGTGTCCGGCGACGCGGGCAACACCACAGCGGCAACAGCCTTCTTACGAGCTCCTTACGTGGACGCCCCGCCCGGAACGGCGGTGGTCGTCTCCAGCTCTCATCCGTGCTGACGAAAGGAGCGTTGACATGACGTCAACCTTAAGGCGTTCGACAACCGCCGTCCTGATCGCGGTCGCCACTCTGCTGAGCCTGCTCACCATCACGACCCCCGCCGTGGCTGCGGGCGGCCCCTACTGCGGCGACGGCGGTTACACCAAGCGCTGGCTGTGGGAGAAGCCGGGCGGCAACAACATCGGCCAGGCCTGCTACTGGGACTCGGGCAACCGCCTCAACGTGGACGACCAGGAGAAGGACGACCACTCCCTGGTCCTCCAGCTGCGCAACCCCGACAACGGCCGTGCCTGGGACTACTGGAACTTCGGCGGCGCCGAGGGTTCCGGTTACACCACCAGCGTCACCCAGTTCGCCGACAACGTCATCGTCGAAGGCCGCCTCTGCCTCGGTGAGTGGTCCCAGACCAACCCCCGCATCCTCTACGGCACCTGCCGCGCCTGGTCCAACGTGCGCCTCTGACCCGTGACACAGCCAGGGCCTGTTCGGCACAACCGAACAGGCCCTGGTGGCGTGCCCGGAGTGATTCGATTCCCTCACCTCTGATCCCGAGGTCCGGCGTACTCGGTGCCGGCCCGTCTGCGCGCGTTCGGCATGGTCATGCGTTAGCGAATGCATCCCTTCACCGACCTTCTACGGACAGCACAGTGGGCTGAGTTCCGTTGCAGGGCTGTATCTGCGCGTGCGAAATCACGATCACGAGCCGGCGGGCGCAGGCATGAGATGGGCGTCGACAGTGAGCAATGGGCCGTAATGCGGGCCGGTAGGGTGATCTGGTGAGGGGTTTGGGGTTGGGGGTTGTTGTCACGCCCCTTCCGGCCAGGTCTGTCACCGTTCGTGGGCGGCTCGTCGACGTCGGGCTGTGGGTGGGGCTGGGTGCGCCGTTCCTCGGCCAAGGGCTTGGGCTGTCGTTGGCGGTCGGACTTGTGGCTACCGCGGTGATGGTTGTGCTCGCCCGCAGGTTGCCGCTGGTGGCCTCGGTCGTGGCGACCATTGCCGCGGCGGTGGACTGGCGGTTCCTGCCGGCTGTGGTGGTGATGAGCTACCTGGTCGGGCGCAGGGTGTCCGACGGCCGGGTGGCGCGGGCGGTGTTTCCTGGTGTGATCGTGGTCGGGTCGGTCGTGGTGCTGTCGCTCGGCGTCGATCTGTACACCTGGATGGTGCGTCTCGGCGGGTTCGTCGTGTTCGGGGTGTTCCCCTGGTTGATCGGCCGTTATCGGCGGCAGCAGGTGCGGCTGGTCAGGGCCGGCTGGGAGCGGGCGGCCCGGTTGGAGGAGCGGCAGCGGATCGTGGCGGAGCAGGCACGGCTGCGGGAGCGGGCCCGCATCGCGCACGACATGCACGACTCGCTCGGCCACCACCTCAGCCTGGCCGCGCTCAAGGCGGGCGCGCTGGAGGTCGCCGCCGACGTGGACGAGCGGCACCGGGCCGCGGCCACGACGTTGCGCGAGAGCATCGCGCTGGCCACCGAGCAGCTGCACGACATCATCGACCTGCTGCGGGAGGACGATCCGGAACCGGCGATCGCCGGCGGCGAGCGCATCGGCGACCTGGTCGCCAGGGCGGCGGCCGCGGGCGTGGCCGTCGACCTGGTCACCACCGGTGACGTCGAGGACGTGGAACCGATGCGCTACCGGGCCGCGTACCGGGCGGTGCAGGAGGCGATCACCAACGCCACCAAGCACGCGCCGGGCGCCGAGGTGTCCGTGCTCCTGCAGGGCTTGGACGACGAGGTCCGGATCGCCGTGACCAACGGCCCGCCCGCCGAGCCGGCGCCGTCCGACCCCTCACGCGGTGGGCGCGGGCTGGCCGAGCTGCGGGAACGGGTCAGGCTGGTCGGCGGCACGCTGCGCGCCGGTCCGCACGAGGGTGGTTACCGAGTGCTGGTGCGGTTGCCTCGGGCCGAGGACGTGATCGGCGACGGTCCGGGCGTCGAGGCGGACGAGAACCCCACCGTGGCCGACGAGTTCGACCGCGCGCGGCACGGTGTGCGCAAGCGTTTGACGCTCGCGTTCCTCACCCCGGTGGCGCTCGGGACGTGCCTGGTGGTGGTGCTGATGGGCCTCTACGCCTACGACACGGTCACCTCGACGTTGCCGCCCGAGTCGTTCCACCGGCTGGAGCTGGGCGCGGCGCGGTCGGCCGTCGCGGACGTGGTGCCCGATCGGCAGGCGCCCGAGCGCGGTTTCGGCCCGGCGCCCGCGGAACCGCCGGGCTCGACGTGCGAGTTCTACCGGTCCGAAGGCGGATTCCTGCCGACGGCTTTCGACGTGTACCGCCTGTGCTTCCGCGACGACCGGTTGGTGGGCAAGGACGTGCTGGCGCGCATCGGGCAGGAGGCGGGGAAGTGAGTGCCGGAGGGGGACCGCGGGCGATCCGGGTCGTGCTGGCCGACGACGAGGCGCTGGTCCGCGCCGGCGTCCGCGCCATCCTGGACAGCGACCCGGAGATCGAGGTGGTCGGCGAGGCGGGCGACGGGCGGGAAGCGGTCGACGTGGTCTTGGAGCACCGCCCGGACGTCGTGCTGATGGACGTGCGGATGCCCGTGCTGGACGGGATCGCGGCCACCGGCGAGATCGTGGAGGTCGCTCCGGGCACGGGCGTGCTGATGCTGACGACGTTCTCCGACGACCACTACGTCGCCCAGGCTCTCGAACTGGGCGCCGACGGCTTCCTGCTCAAGACCGGTGATCCCCGTGAGCTGGCGGTGGGCATTCGCGCGGTGAAGGCCGGTGGGGCGTACCTGTCGCCGCAGGTGGCGAAACGGGTGATCCGCGCGTACGGCGGCACTCGTCCGGGGTCGCGTGCCGTGAGGGCCAGGGAGGCGAGGAACCGGGTCGAAGGCCTGAGCGGACGGGAGGTGGAAGTGTTGCGCCTCATCGGCGCGGGCCTGTCGAACGCCGAGATCGCCGCACGGCTGCACGTGGTCGAGGGAACGGTCAAGGCGTACGCCGGCGCGCTGTTCAAGCACCTCGGGGTCCGCAACCGCGTCCAGGTCGCCATCATCGCCCACCACGCGAACCTGGTGGACGACTCCCCGTAGCGGAAGCCGGAGCTTGGACTACCCGCGTGGAGGGTGAGTGCGGTCGGGACGCGTCGCCTGGTCGTGCCCGAGACGCCGAACCGCTTCCGTGGCCAGCAGGACACCGGCCTTGTCGTGGTGGCGCAGCCTTTGGACGAGAGCGGTGGTCGGGAGCAGGAGGACCGGCACGGTGATCAGGGCGACCAGCGCGCCGAAGACCAGGCCGACGACGGCGTCGTGCGGGTAGTGCGCCCCGACGAACACCCGTGAGGCGGCCGCGGCCAACGCGACCGGGACGGCGGTCGCGCCGAGCAGGCGCCACGCCAGGAGCACGCCGATCGCGGCGGCGCCCGCGATCACGGAGTGGTTGCTGGGGAACGACCAGTCACCCGGTGGCGGGCACTCCGCGATCGTCACGACGACGCCGAGCGTGCGGCACGGCCGTTCGACCTCGTAGCCGCTCTTGATCACTTCGCTCAGCAGGTACGCCACCACCACGCCGGCCGGGGCGAGCAGCGCGAACGCCATCGCGCGGGCGGGCAGTGCCCGGGCGCGCCACCAGCCCGACAGCACGAAGCCCAGCAGCAGCACGATCGCCGCCTCCGTGAAGAACCCGGCGAACGACTGGAACCAGGGCGGCGTGCCCTCCGCGAAGCGGATGACGTCGAGGTACCAGGCGGCGCTGACGTCCGGCACGTCCTCGACGTTCGTCGGCGCACGGCTGTCCGGTTCGGCAGCGGTGACCGCGTTGTCCGGAAGCGCCACTGAGACCCCATTCTCCGATGCGCCGAATTTCGGCAAGGTTGTCCTGCGGAACAGGGGGAAGGTAGGGGTCGATAGACGTGGGCGCACAGTGCGCGATGGTCAGGAGTTCGCCCTTACTTTCGTCCATCCCGCGCTGACCGGAAGTGATATCCCAGGCGCTGCCGCAGAATAAAACGCCAGGTAGGAGCGCTGTGGGTCAGGCGTTGCCGTGTCACGTGCGCTGTGTCGAGACGGGACGGCGTCCCCGTTTGACACGACATTGCCGGGAGCCGAACCCGCCCAATGGTGTGAGTGGCGTGAATCGGGTGGCGCGGTGTCGCCGGGGGAGTCTGAGGCCGGCGACTGAGGTTCCGGAAGGGGACGGTGCGGTCGCTCGGCGCGTCGTCCGGCCGACGTGGCCAGTTGAGACGCCGGATCACCCTGCGGAGTCGGCCTCGTTGGTCCTGTCAGCGGCACGGCGGAACGCGGGGTCAACCAGTTGGCTGCGCGTTATTTGTGAACGCTCACTACCGAAGGAGGTGCCGCCTCGCGCCCTCTGCACCGCTGCAAACCATCCCTTGACGGTCGCGTCTGTTAACGCTCACACTCCCCGGTGGTAAACGCTGGCATTTCCTACGGCGGTGGAACTCAGAGTGGAGCACCCCTCATGACGACAGCGCGACGGCCGGTCGGAAGACCGGGTCGACGGTGGATCAGTGCGCTGGTGGCCGCGGCTCTGCCGGTCACCCTCGGGGTCACGCTCTCCGCGGTGACCGCCCCCAGCGCGGGGGCGGTCGAAGGGGAGACGTGGACGGACGACTTCGCCTCGACGACGCTCCGGCCGGAGTGGGAGATCGTCAACGAGGACCCGGGCGGTTGGACCCTCCTCGACGGCACCCTGCGCGTCACCGGCCAGACCGGTGACACCTACCAGGCGGTCAACACCGCCCGGAACGTGTTCCTGGTCGACATCCCGGCGGGCGACTTCACCGCCGAGGTGACCGTGCGCGCCCAGGTCGCCAAGACCTACCAGGGCGCCGGGCTGATCGCCTGGCAGGACATGGACAACTACGTCCGCTCGGGCCTGACCTACGTCGGCACGCTGGCCCCGTCCGGGATCGCGATCGAGAACGACGTCGAGACGGCCGCCGCGTTCCGCGCCGAGCGGTTCGTCGACCGGCCGGGCTCGACCGGCGAGACGTTGCAGCTCCAGCGGGTCGGCGACACCATCACCACCCGGTACAAGAACGCCTCCGGCGCGTGGGTGGACGCCTCGTCGGTCACCGCCGCGTTCCAGACGACCCAGGTCGGCGTCTACGCCTTCGGCGCGCTCGACGGCTCGACGCTCGACGCCGCCTTCGACGACTTCCGGATCACCGCGGCCGCCGGCCGTGACGTCCAGCCCGCGGGCACGTTCTCGATCAAGAGCGCCGCGGGCGGCCACCTGGTCGAGACCGAGGGCGGGCTGGCGCTCTCGCCCGAGCCGCCGCTGTCCACGCTGGTCTTCACCGCGGCCGCCCAGGCCGGCGGCACGGTGCACCTGCGTACCACCGACGGCGACCGGCCGCTCGTCGTCACCGACGGCCGCCTCGCGCTCGGCCAGACCGGCGGCGCGGCCTCGCCCGTGCGGCTGACCGACGCCGCGGGCGGCGAGCTGTTCCTGCGTGACGCCGAGGGCGCCGGCTACGCGGGCGGCACGGGTCCGCTGGTGCTCGGCGACAAGGCCTCCGCCGTCCGCTTCAAGCTCGCCCAGGTCAGCACGTCGACCGCCGAGCTGGCCATCGACGGCGACGCGGCCGCCGCGCAGATCAGCGACACGATGTTCGGCATCTTCTACGAGGACATCAACTACGCCGCGGACGGCGGCCTCTACGCCGAACTCGTGCGCAACCGGTCGTTCGAGTTCAACTCCTCGGACAACGCGGGCTTCACCGGCATGACCGCCTGGGAGGTCGTCAACGGCGGCGGCACGGCACCGCAAGCGCTGGTCGTCAACGACGACACCCGGCTCAACCCGATGAACCGCAACCACTTCCGGCTGATCGCCGACGGCCCCGGCGACGGTCTGCGCAACATCGGCTACAACCGCGGCTTCGCGCTCAAGGCGGGCGCGCAGTACGACGCCTCGGTGTGGGCGCGCACCACGACCGCGCAGAACCTGGCGGTCCGGCTGGTCAGCGCGGACGGCGCCGTCACCTACGCCGAGGGCTCCGTGGCCGTCGACGGTTCGGACACCTGGAAGCAGTACCCGGTGACGCTGACCGCCTCCGCCACGACCGACGCGGCCCGGCTCGTCGTCACGGCGGGCGCGGCGTCCGTCGTCGGCCTCGACATGATCTCGGTCATGCCGCAGGACCGCTGGGTCGGCCCGGTGAACGGCAAGTCGGTGCTGCGCAAGGACCTGGCCGAGAAGATCGCCGCGATGAAGCCGACGTTCCTGCGCTTCCCCGGCGGCTGCGTCACCAACGTCGGCACGTTCCGCACGTACGAGGAGAGCGGCTACACCGACCGCCGCCGCACCTACCAGTGGAAGGAGACCATCGGCCCGGTCGAGGAGCGGCCGGCCAACTGGAACTTCTGGGGCTACAACCAGTCCTACGGCATCGGCTACCTCGAGTACTTCAAGTTCGCCGAGGACCTGGGCGCCGAGCCGCTGCCCGTGGTGTCGGTGGGCGCGAACGGCTGCGGCAGCACCATCCCCGAGATGAAGGACCCGGCGATGATCGCCCGCTGGGTCGACGACACCCTCGACCTGATCGAGTTCGCCAACGGCGACGTCACCACCGAGTGGGGCGCCAAGCGGGCCGCGCTCGGCCACCCGGAGCCGTTCGGGCTGGAGATGATCGGCCTGGGCAACGAGGAGAACACCACCACGTTCGAGGCGAACTTCCCGGCCTTCCGGGACGCCATCGAGGCCCGGTACCCGGACATCACCATCATCTCCAACTCCGGCCCGGACGACGCGGGCGCGCGGTTCGACGCCCTGTGGGACTACAACCGCCGCCAGAACGTCGACATGGTCGACGAGCACTACTACAACGACCCCGACTGGTTCCTGCTGAACAACCACCGCTACGACAGCTACGACCGCAACGGCCCCAAGGTGTTCCTGGGCGAGTACGCCTCGCGCGGCAACACGTTCCACAACGCCCTGGCCGAGGCGTCGTACATGACGGGCCTCCAGCGGAACGCGGACGTGGTCCGGCTGGCGTCGTACGCGCCGCTGCTGTCCAACGAGTCGCACGTGCAGTGGAACCCGGACGCCATCTGGTTCGACAACGACGAGTCCTGGAACACCCCCAACTGGGAGGTGCAGAAGATGTTCGGCAACAACGTCGGCGACGAGGTCGTGCCGAGCACCTTCACCGGTTCGGTCAACCAGTCGGTCGTCAACGGCGGCATCTTCCTGTCCACCTGGAACACCGCCGCCGCGTACGACAACGTCCGGGTGACGTCCAACGCCAACGGTGAGACGTTGTTCTCCGACGACTTCGCCAACGGCGACCAGTGGAACCCGACCGCCGGCAGCTGGGCCGTCTCCGACGGCCAGTACGTCCAGTCGTCCGCGACGACCACGGACGCCCGCAGCATCATCGACGACGCGTACGCGAAGGGCTGGACGAACTACACGCTGGAGCTCGACGCCAAGAAGATCTCCGGCGCCGAGGGCTTCCTCATCGGCTTCGGCGCCCAGGCCACCAACGACTTCTACTGGTGGAACCTCGGCGGCTGGAACAACACCCGGTCGGTGCTGCAGAAGGCGTCCGGCGGCAGCGCGGTCGAGGTGAAGTCCGTCGAGGGCCACAGCGTGGACACCGGCGCGACGTACCGGGTGAAGGTCGTCGTCGCGGGCAACACCATCTCGCTGTACCTCAACGACCAGCTGCAGATGACCTACGACTCCGGCGCGGACGAGAAGCTGTTCCAGGTCGTCACGCGGGACGAGGCGAGCGGCGACATCGTGGCCAAGGTGGTCAACACCTCGACCGAGACCGTCCGCACGCGGGTCACGGTCGCGGACGCGGGCGTGCTGCCCGACGGCGAGGTCGTCCAGATGACGGGCGCGCCCGGTGACACCAACACCAAGGCGAACCCGACCAAGGTGGTGCCTGCCACCCGGCAGATCAGCGGGCTGTCGAACGACTTCAGCTACGACTTCCCCGCGCAGTCGATCACGTTCCTGCGGCTGCGCACGACCGACGGCGTCGCACCGGTCGTCGGCGAGGTGACGCTGCGGGGCACGGCGGTCAACGGCTGGTACGGCGACCCGGTCACCGTGACGGCGACCGCCACCGACGACCGGCGGCTCGACCGGATCGAGTTCCGCGTCAACGGCGGCGCGTGGGTCCCCGGCACGGAGGTCCAGGTCGCCGGCGACGGCCGGCACACCGTGGAGGTCCGCGCCGTGGACGCGGCGGGCAACATCGGCGAGGTCCGGCCGGTGACGTTCGGCGTCGACGACCTGGCACCGGTCTCCAACGCCACTGTGGACGGCGCCGCGCGCACCGTCGCGGTCCGGTCCGCGGACGCGGGCGTCGGGGTCGACCGGGTCGAGACCCGGATCGGCACGGCCGACTGGCGGCCGTACACGACCCCGGTCGTGGTCGGCGACGCCGAGACCGCGGTGCAGTTCCGCGCGGTCGACCGGCTGGGCAACGTCGAGGCGCCCGGAACGGTCGTGGTGCCCGCGAAGCAGGCGCAGTTGAAGTCGACCACGACGACGGTGACGCCGTCGAAGCCGAGGGTCGAGCAGGGCGCCGCCCTCCCGCTGACCGTGAAGGTCGGCAGCACGTCCGGCGGCACGACGCCGACCGGCGAGATCCGAATCCTGGAGTCGTCCGTGCCCCTGGCATCAGCGACCTCGACCAACGGAACCGCCACGGTGTCGCTCGACACCAGCGGCCTGAGCGTCGGTGACCACACCCTCGTCGTGCGCTACCTCGGCGACGGCGGGCACAGCCCCTCGCAGACCAGCGTGGTCGTGCGGGTCACCAAGCGGAGAGGGTGATCGGGATGAAGATCGCCATGCGGAAGCGGACCACCCTCGCGCTGCTGGGCGCCGCGCTCGTGGCGGCCGGCCTGGCCGCCGTGCCCGCCCACGCGGCGGGGCCGGTCGGCCGGGGCCTGGTGGCCTCGTACGCGGCGGAGAACACGGCGCAGGCGGCGGTCGACGCCGTCACGCTGACCGACGCCGACGGCGTCCGGGGGAACCTCGCCCTCCCCCTGGCCGGCGCCCACGGCGCGACGTTGACGTGGCAGTCGAGCGACGGGAGCGTGGTGACGGACACCGGCGAAGTGACCCGGCCCGCGCACGGCGGCGAGCCGGTGGCGGTGGACCTGACGGTCACCGCCACGCTGAACGGCGGCACGGCGACCCGCACGATCCCGATCACCGTGCTCCCGCTGCCCGCCCCGGCGGTGCACGAGGCGTACTTCTTCCCGTACTTCGTCGGTGAGAGCACCGACGACGGCGAGAAGATCTACTTCGCCGCGTCGGAGGGGAACGACCCGCTGTCCTGGGACGAGCTGAACAACGGCCGTCCCGTGCTCACCTCGACCCTGGGGGAGCGGGGCCTGCGCGACCCGTTCCTCATCCGGTCGCACGAGGGCGACAAGTTCTACCTGCTCGCGACCGACCTGAAGATCTTCGGCGGCAACAACTTCAGCGAGGCGCAGGAGTCCGGCAGCAAGCACCTGGTGGTGTGGGAGTCCACCGACCTGGTGCACTGGTCGGAGCAGCGGATGATCAAGGTGTCGTCGGACTTCGCCGGCAACACCTGGGCGCCGGAGGCGTTCTACGACGAGGCGTCGGGCAACTACGTCGTCTACTGGGCGTCGAACCTCTACCCGACGACCGACGTGGCCTCCCGCGACTTCCGGACGTCCTACAACCGGATGATGTACGCGACGACGCGCGACTTCCGCACGTTCAGCGAGGCGAAGCCGTGGGTGGACGTCAAGCGGGGCACCGGTCTCGGCATGATCGACGCGACCGTGGTGCGCGACGGGGACACGTTCTACCGGTTCATCAAGGACGAGGCGTCCATGACGGTCCGGCAGGAGAGGTCGACCGACCTCCTGGCCCCGGTCACCGGGACGCTGCCGACCACGACGTCGTCGCCGTGGTCCCTGGTCCGCGAGCGCATCGGCGTCGGCCAGCCCAACCCGTGGGGCGGGACGTTCACCGGCGGCGAGGGCCCGACGGTGTTCCGCGACAACGCGGTGCCCGGGCGCTGGCACATGCTGATCGACCAGCCGAGCTACCACGGCGGTCAGGGGTACCTGGCGTTCCGGACCGACGACATCGCCTCGGGCGTCTGGACGGCGGTCCCGGACTCGGCGCTGCCGCGCAGCCCGCGGCACGGCACGGTCATCCCGATCAGCCAGGCCGAGCTGGACGCGCTGCGCGCGGCGATGCAGCCGAACCTGCTGGCCAAGTCGGTGGCATCGGTGTCGGTGCGCACCCGTGAGGGCGTGGCCCCGACGCTGCCGTCCACTGTGGACGTGACCTACGCGGACGGCTCGACCCGGGCGACCGCGGTCGACTGGGCCGACGTGGACCCGGCGCGGTACGGCTCCTGGGGCTCGTTCCAGGTAGAGGGAACGTTGGTGGGCCAGGCGCTCCGCGCGACGGTGACGGTGATCGTGACCGACCGCGCGGACCCGACGGTGTCGTTGAGCACGACGCCCGCGTCGCCGACCGGCGACTGGTTCACGGTTCCGGTCGACGTGAGGGCCGCGGCCGCCGACGAGACCGGCGTGCAGTCGGTGGAGATGGCCGTGGACGGCGGCTGGCGCACCACCGACGTGGTGACGCTGACCGACGGCAGGCACACCGTGCAGGCCAGGGCGACGGACGTCACCGGGAACACGTCGAGCCCGGTGACCCGCGAGGTCAACGTGGACACACAGGCGCCGGTGAGCCGTGCCTCGTGGGACAACGCGGCCCGGTCCGTGGCGATCACGGCCGCGGACGACACGTCCGGCGTCGCGCGGGTCGAGTACCGGGTGGGCGACGCGGCCTGGGCGACGTACACCACGCCGCTGGCGTTCGGCGACGTCGCCACGACGGTGCGGTACCGGGCCGTCGACCACGCGGGTCACGTCGAGGAGGTCAACACGATCTCCGTGCCGCGGGAGACCCTCGACCCGAGCACGACGACCGCCACCCTCAACCGGGACGCGGTCAAGCTGGGCCGTGACGCCTCGGCCCTGGTCGAGGTGCGGGGTGGCCCGTTCACCCCGACCGGCGCCGTCCGGATCATCTCCGGCGGTGACCTCGAGGTGGGCCGGGCGACCCTGGTGGACGGCCGCGCGACCGTCGCCATCGACACCGCCACGCTCGGCGTCGGCCGGTGGCAGCTGACCGTGGTCTACGACGGCGACGCCAACCACGCCCCGTCGACCGCTGAGGTCGTGCTGAAGGTCAACAAGCGCTAGTGATCGCGGAGAGCGGCCGTCCCGACATCTGCCGGGACGGCCGCTTTTCGCTTGCCCGGAGCCCGCGGGCGGTCGAGCGGCGCGAGCGGTGAGCGGGCACGGTTACCCGAACACCTCTTCCGGGCCGCAGTTCAGGACGACCTCGCAGTCGCAGTAGCCGCCCAGCTCGGCCAACCCGTCCGCGATCGCCTCCCCGTCGAGGTCGTGGGCTTCGACCCACGTCCGGGTGTGGCGAAGCGTGTGGTCGCAGCCCTCCGCGAGCACGAGCGCGTCCACGAAGTCGACCAGCGCCGTCAGCTGGTCGCGGTTCAGCGGCAGTGACGCGGCACGGGCCTCCCGCTCGGCGCGCTTGTACTCGTCGCGGAGCTGTCGGCGGCGGGCGTCGTCGGGCGGGACGGCCATCGTCCGATGCTCCCACGGCCGCGCGCGGGACGCCGTGGACCGGGCTACGGGGCGGCGGCGCGGAGGAACGCGGCGGTGAAGGTGTCGCACACGTCGTCGAAGCCGGGGACGTCGGCGGGCAGGACCGCCCGCAGGGCGGAACGGGTCAGCAGGTGCGCCAGCAGCGGGCCGATCAGCAGTTGCACCAGCAGCGGCAGGGGGAGGGGCCGCAGGCGGCCTGCGCGGACGTGCGGCGAGAGCAGGGCGTCCAACGGGACGATCATGGACGGCAGGGTGGCGTGCACGAGGCGGCTCGCCGGGCCGTCGGGGCGGGCGAGCAGGTCGGCGAAGAGCGCGGGCATGACGCGCGGCTCGCGGGTGAAGACCGCGGTGAGCGCGCGGTAGACCCGGCGCACGGTCTCCTCGACGTCCGCGGGCGGGTCGGCGGCCAGCTGGCGCAGGTCCGGGACCGGGCCGTAGTGGTCGAACACGGCGGCGAGCAGGCCGTCCCGGCTGCCGAAGACGGCGTACAGGCTGGGCACGGCGCAGCGCGCGGCGTCGGCGACGGCTTCCAGCGTGAACGCGCCGAGGCCGTGCCGGGTGACGAGGTGGGCGGTCGCGGCGACGGCGCGGTCCCGCACGGGGACCCGGCTGCCGGGGTCGACGCCGGCCTCCCGGCACGCCTGGTCGAGCGCGGCCCGGTGGCGGATGCGGCGGATCAGCGTGCTGCGGGACATCCCGGCGGCCTTGGCGATCACCACCAGCGGGACCTCGGCCACGGGCTGGTCGCGTTCCCGTGCGGCGGCCAGCGCGGCTTCGACGATCTTGGGGTCCACGGCGCGGATGGTACTCGACTATAGTTGACATTGTACTGAGTTCCACCTCTACTGGCAGCCATGACGTGGTTCGAGGTCCTGCTGGTGGTCACCGCGGTGGTGCGCGGCCTCGGGGCGGGCATCATCTACGACTCGGCGGTGGTCAGCCCGCGGGTGCGCCACCGCGTGGGACTGCCCGCGTACGCCGACTACCTGCGCGCGAACCTGGCCGGGCTCGGCGGCAAGAGCTACGTCCCGGTGGCGTGGCTGGGCGCGCTGCTGACCGTCACGGCGACGGTGGCGGCGTTCGCGTCCGACCAACCGCCGGCCGTGGCGTGGTGGACCGCGGGCTCCCTCGCCGCCACGGTGGTGGCTTTCGTCGGCACGGGGTTGGCGTTGCCCGCGCTGTTCCGCGTCACGCGCACGCCGTCGGACGAGCACGACCGGCTGCGCCCACGCCTGGACCGCTACGCCCGTTGGTACGGCTTCAGCGCGCTGTGGCAGGGCGTGGCGTTCGTCGCCGCCGTCCTCGCGCTGGCCGTCCGCTGACCCGGGGAAGGACGACGTCATGCGCAAGTCGAGAGCCGCGGCCGTCAGCGCGGGGTTCTTCGTGGTGGCGCCGGGCACGGTGGTCGGCCTGGTCCCGTGGCTGATCACCCGGTGGCGGGTCCGGCGGCCGCTGCCCGGCGCGGCACGGGTCGTCGGCGCGGTCCTCGTCGCCGCCGGGCTGGTGCCGGCCACGTCGGCGTTCGCGGAGTTCGTCAAGGCGGGCGGGACGCCGATCCCGGTCGCGCCGACCGAGCGCCTGGTGGTGTCGGGGTTCAACCGGCACGTGCGCAACCCGATGTACCTGGGGCTGCTGCTGTCGATCATCGGGCAGGCGGTGCTGTTCGGGAACGTCCGCCTGCTGGCCTACGCGGCGGCGGCGTGGGCCGTGCCGGCCGCGTTCGTCCGCTGGTACGAGGAGCCCACGTTGGCGCGCACGTTCGGCGCGGAGTACGAGGAGTACCGCCGGTCGGTGCCCGCCTGGCTCCCGCGAACGACCCCGTGGACGCCGCCCGCCCGTGAGGACACCGGCCGATAGGACGCCGAACGGCGTCCAGGACCGCGGCTCGCCTTCCGGGCGTCGGGTTTTCACGTGCGCGCGTCACCGCCGTACCGGTAGCTTCGAGCGGATTACCGGGGGGTGACCATGAGCGTGCGCGTCCGGAACCTCGTCAGGACGTACCGCAAGGGCAAGGGGTGGCGGCCCAGGGGCGAGGAGGTGACCGCGCTCGCCGGGCTGACGCTGGACGTGCCGGCGAACGAGGTGCACGGCCTGCTCGGCCCGAACGGCGCGGGCAAGACCACGTTGTGCAAGATCCTGTCCACGATCCTGCTGCCCACGTCGGGCACCGCCGAGGTCCTCGGCCACGACGTCGTCGCCGACGCGGCCGAGGTCAGGGCGCACATCGGCATCGTCTTCGGCGGCGAACGCGGCCTGTACGGCAAGCTCACCGCGCGGCAGACCCTGCGCTACTGGGCGTCCCTCTACAAGATCCCGGACGCGCGGGCCAAGGCGCGCGCCGACGAGCTGCTGTCGCGCCTGGGCCTCGACGGCAAGGCCGACGACCTCGTGGAGACGTTCTCGCGCGGCATGAAGCAGCGGGTTCACCTGGCCCGCGGGCTGGTCGGCGACCCGAAGCTGATCCTGTTCGACGAGCCGACGACCGGCATGGACCCGGTGGCGGCGCGGGACTTCCGCGCGCTGATCGGCGAGCTGCGCGACGAGGGCCGCACCATCCTGATCACCACGCACGACATGGACGAGGCCGAAGCGGTCTGCGACCGCGTCACGCTGATCGACAAGGGCGGGGTGCTCGCCACCGAGTCGCCGCGCGGCCTGGCCGAGATGTCCGGGCTGCACCGCTGGGTCGAGGCAGAGACGACGCTCGACGTCACCGCCATCCCCGGCGTGCTGCACACCGAGACCCGCAACGGCGTGCTGCGCGTGAAGACGACCGACGACCGGTCGGCGCGCGCGGTGCTGGACTTCCTGCTGGACCGCGGGGTGCGGTCGGTCCGCGCCGTCCCGCCCCGGCTGGAGGACGTCTACCTCGACCTCATCGGCCGCCGCGGCATGGAGGTCTGAGCGTGCGCCTGTTCCTGTCCGGGGTCCGCACGCAGTTCTGGCTGGTCGGCAGGCAGCCCGACGACCTGCTGTCGCTGTGCACCATCCCGTTCACCGTGGTGATGATGCTGTCGATCGTGATGCACGCGGCCCGTCCGGACCTGGTCGCCAACGCGTTCCTCGCGCCCACGCTGATCGGGCTGTGGGGCTTCGCCACGGGACTGGCGGCGGAGGTGCTCGTGGGCGAGCGCTGGGTGCGGGCGCTGGAGCTGAGCATGGCGGCGCCCAGCGCCATGCACTCCGTCTACCTGGGGCGGATCACCGCGGTGATGGCGCTCGGCGTCGTCCCGCTCGGCGAGACGTGGCTGCTGGGGAAGGTCCTGTTCGGCGTGACGCCGGCGGTGCACCACCTGGGGGTGTTCTGGGCGGCCATGGCGGCGTCGGTGTTCGCGATGACGGGCACCAGCCTGCTGCTGGCGACGTTCATGCTGCTGTCCCGCAACAGCCACCACTACCTGAACTTCCTCGGCTTCCCGATCTACGTGCTGTCCGGCGTGATGGTGCCGGTGCAGTACCTGCCGGAGTTCCTGCGGCCGCTGTCGCACGTGATCTTCCTGTCGTGGTCGGCCGACCTGATGCGGGACGCCCTGGCCGTCGCGCCCGTCCTGAACGCCGGCTGGCGGCTGCTGGCCGTCGTCGCCCTCGGCGCCGCGGCCCTGGTCGCCGGTCGGGTGCTGCTGGCGGTGGCCCTGCGCCGGGCGCGCGAGCTCGGGACGGTGACGTATGCGTGACCAGGCGCGCGTGCTCAAGCACGGCCTCATCGCCTCGTGGGTCATGTACACGGCGTTCCACACGTGGAAGTCGTGGACGTTGACGTGGCTGTCCCGCCTGCTGATCCAGGCGTGCTTCTACGCGCTGATCGGCCGGATGCTCGGCTCCCAGGAGAAGGTCGACTACCTGCTCATCGGCAACCTGGTCGCGATCATGGCGATCGACGCGACCGTGGTCATCCTGCTGACCGTGGGCGAGCGGCAGTCCGGGACGCTCGCCCTGATGGTGGCCGCGCCGTCCAGCCACCTCGTCGTGTACCTCAGCCGGGGGCTGGTGAACCTCGGGTCGGGCGTCGTCGCGTCCACCGTCGCGTTCCTGGCGCTGCCGCCGCTGTTCGGGGTGCGCCTGCCGTGGCCGGAGGCGGCGCTCGTGCCGCTGATGATCCTGGTGGTGGGCCTGTCCTGCTACTGCTACGGGACGTGCGTCGCGTCGTTCGTGCTCGGGTTCCCGTCGGCGCGGTGGCTGGCGCTGAACCTCAGCTACCTGGTGCTGATGACGTTCTGCGGCGTGAACGTGCCGACGTCGTTCTGGCCGGACTGGTTGCGCGCGCTCACGTCCGTGCTGCCGATGACGCACGGCTTGGCCGCGATCCGGGCGTTCCTCGCGGACGGGCCGGCGTCGACAGTGCTGCCGGAGCTCGCGCTGGAGGTGTGCGTGGGCGCGGGGTGGTTCGCCGTGGCGGCGTTGAGCTTCAACCGGATGGTCCGCCGCGGCCGCCGTGACGGGACGATCGAGTTCAGCGGCTGAGCGGTGCGCCCGTCCGTCCACAGAGGACGGACGGGCGCGGTGTCACGCCGTCTCGTCGTCCGCCGCGCGCGCCTTGCGGCGCTGGCTCTCGGCGCGCTCGCGGCAGCGACGCAGGAACTCCTCGTCCGACTCGACGTCCGCGGCGGCGAACCGGCCGGGGCGGTCGTACTCGGGGAACGCCGGCGTGGTGCGCTCGAACGCCCGCGGCCTGCCGACGGCCCGCGCCGGCCTGCCCGCGACCAGCCACAGGACCGAGCCGACCAGCGGGAACAGCAGCACGATCACCAGCCAGCCCGGCCGGGGCAGGTTCCTGGTGTCACCGTCGGCGGTGGTGATCACGTCGACCAGGCAGAACAGCCACAGGCCCAGCGTGAGCACGCCGAACAGGCCCCCGAAGTACAGCATCGTCAACAGCCCCCAAAGTCGTCACGGGAGGGTAGCGCAACGGGGTGGCGCGCCACCCGCACGGCGGCGAATGCGCGCCGCACCCGAGGGTGTGCCGCACGGCCGTGATCCCTAGGCTGGGCGGGGACCTTGCCTGGCTGGAGGGAAGCTGTCGTGAGTCGTTCCGGATCGGTCGGCGTGATGCTCCCGCGCGACCTCGCGCCGTCGCAGGTGCTGCCGTTCGCACGGCGTGCCGACGAGTTGGGGTTCGACGAGCTGTGGGTCGTGGAGGACCTGGGGTTCCGGGGCGGGATGGCGCAGGCTTCGGCCGTGCTGGCGGTGACGGCGCGCGTCCGGGTCGGCATCGGGCTGCTGCCGGTGGGCGCGCGGAACGCGGCGTTCGCGGCGATGGAGGCGGCGACGCTGGCCCAGCTGTTCCCCGGACGGGTCGACGTCGGCATCGGGCACGGGATGCCCGGCTGGATGCGGTCGGTGGGGGAGTGGCCCGCCAGCCCGTTGACGCTGCTGGAGGAGTACCTGGGCGCGGTGACGGCGTTGCTGCGCGGTGAGGCGGTCGAGCGGCACGGCGGGCACGTCACGCTGGACGGGGTCCGGCTGGAGGACGCGTGCGTGCCGGACAGCCCGCCGCCGGTCCTGGCCGGGGTGCGCGGTCCGCGGTCGCTGGCGGTGTCCGGTCGGGTCGCCGACGGGACGATCCTGGCCGAGCCGACGACGCCGGAGTACGCGCGGGCGGCGCTCGCGCGGATCGACGCGCGGCGACCGCACCGGCTGGTGGGCTACAACGTCGCCGCGGTGGACGCCGACGCGGGCGCGGCGGTGGACGCCGTGCGGGCCGGGCTGGAGTGGATCGGCGAGCCCGACTGGACGCCGCACATCGCCCCGCTGCCGTTCGCGGAGGAGTTCGCGGCGCTGCGCCGGGAGTGCGGGAGCCGGGAGGAGTTCGTGCGGCGGCTGCCCGAGGAGTGGGTGCGGCAGCTCGCGGTGACCGGCACGCCCGACGACGCCCGCGCCCGGCTGGACGAGCTGTTCGCGGCCGGGGTGGACAGCGCCGTGCTGTTCCCCATCGGCGAAGATCCGTTGCACGCCATGGAAAAGCTCGCGGCGGTGTTGTAGTGCGCTGACCCGTCCACAATGGACGGTCGTAACGCTCAGGCGGAAGCCATGACGTGCGCGGACAGCGCGTCGGACGTGGCGGCGTCGGCGGGCAGGTAGACCACGAGGCGGTGGTCCTCGTCGCCCGGCACGGCCAGGCTCTCGTACGCCAGCCGCAGCACGCCCGCCTCGGGGTGCCGCCACCGCTCGACGCCCGTCCCGGCCGGCAGCACGGCCGCCGAGGCGAAGCGGCGGCCGAACTCGGCGCCCGCCGT
>NZ_JBHTLK010000041.1:0-39230 GCF_042678885.1 Saccharothrix hoggarensis | reverse complement strand
CGCCGTACCGCGGCGTGATCCCCCGCAACGCACGGGCCGCGATCCGACGGTTCCGGCGCTCCCGCGCCGAACCGTCCAACAGGGCCGACGTCGGCGCGGCCGACGCGATCTCCACCGACACCTGTTCGTCCAGCAACGCCAACGCCGCGGGGGTCAGACCATCCGGGTAGTTCTTCGTGGCCTTCATTGCACTCCGTTCTAGGTCGTACTGCGTCGTTCTAGAACAACCCTAGGCACGTGCATCACTGGGCGTCCATGCTCCGATCGGGTGATCTAGAACGACCTGTAACAGTCGGTATCCTGGGAAGATGCCGCTTTCAGACGAGGTCGGGCACCCCTACCAAACGTTGGCGCGCTCGATCATCAGGGACATTGACCATCAGGTGCTGTCACCCGGCGACAAGTTGCCGTCCGTGCGCGACCTGGCGAAAACAGCCGGCACGACGATCGCGACGACTCAGCGGGCCTTGGCACTTCTGGCGTCTGAGGGATACGTCAAGACCGTTCCAGGGCTCGGCAGCTTCGTCCTTGAGCGAGTAGCCGACGACTTCGACAGCAAGCCTCTGGTGGACCAGGTTCGCCAGCTTCACAAGGATCTGGCGGCCATTCGTGAGCGCTTGGCGGCCCTCGAGTCCGTGCATGCCGTTGACCCATCCGCTACTCGCTGACCGCCGACCCGAAGGCAGACAAGGCATCGAGCGCGTGACCGCACCAAGACCACACATCCTGCACCGCTTCCGCGGCGGCGACTGGGTCACGGAGCACGAACCCCACGACAGCGAGTGCCACAAGCCACCGAACCAAACGGCCACCGTTGCCGCCACCGTCCCCAATGCCGGGAAATACCTGCGCCGTCTTACGACTCATGATTTTCTCCATTCCTGCTTCATTGCCCGCCCTAATGAAACCGTTCGGAGCTGAACACGAACAGGGAGGTCGCGGGGTACAGCAGGGAGAGAGGGGGAGCTCAGGGGATACGGGAGGGATACGACTGTTGACTGAACGCCAAACGGACTGAACGATCGCACCACGAGGATGTGACCGGAAGAGGGAACCTGGTGAACCAACTACGCGAGGAACGAGAACGAAAAGGCTGGACCAGGCCTCGCGCTGCCGATGAACTCGAACGATTGGCGCATCGCCGCGGCCTCCCGGTTACAGCGACACGCGAAAGCCTAATCCGCTATTTCCGCGAATGGGAGCATGGACGGAACGCACCACAGCCACCCTACCGTGATTTACTGTGTGAGCTTTACGGCAAGACGGCCGACGAATTGAGCATACCTGTAGCACGGGCACAGGCCCGATCTGACATTGGCCTCGTGTACTCGCCCTCATTGGCCCAAACACTGACAACCGTCAGCAACCTCGTCGAATTTGACATACAGCGCCACCCCGGAGTGGTGAATGGACACTTCTCCGAAGAAGCGATTTATGCCGCGTGTCTAGACTGGCTCTTTACGGCCCCCGTCAGAGACCACCGAGCAAACTCTGTTCGCGTAGTTGATCGTGACGTGCAAGAGATCGTCGCTACGACCTCAATGTTCGACAAGATGGACAGAACGATTGGTGGCGATCAAAGCCGCAATCTCGCGATCAAATATTTGCACGATCACGTTACACCACGACTTAACGGCACCTTTGACGACAGTGTTGGTCGCGACCTATTCCACGCTGCCGCCGTGTTGTGTGAGGTCATTGGATACATGGCCTACGACAGTGACCGCCACGCGTTGGCGCAGCGATATTTCATACAGGCACTGCGCCTGGCCAAAGAGGCCAACTCGCCAGCGTATGGATCATACGTACTCACCACCATGAGCCATCAAGCAATTTACTTGGCGCGCCCACAGCAAGCGCTCCGGCTAGCCGAAACTGCGCGCCAGAACTACACGGGAACCCACGTAGCCGCCGTACAGGTGGAAGCCGCGATGCACGCGGCCCGCGCATACGCACTCCTTGGCGACGAAGTTTCCACCACACGTGCGCTCCTCGATGCCGAGAAAGCATTCGCACTACAAGGCGACCCGAACTCTGGTCCCGAGTGGGCATCTCATTGGGGCGAGACATTGTTTGCCGCGTTCGCAGGTGATGCCTGGCTCGATCTCGGCAACGCTGAACACGCACGTCCACACCTTGAACGCGCATCTCAAAGCGCCGACGGACAGGCCCGCCGAATCGTCTACAGCGCGGCACAACTTGCAAAACTCGCAATGTTGGAAGGTGACGCAGACCAGGCCGGAGCGTTCGCGTTAACCGCGGTCGAGACCGCTAGTGGCTTGAATTCCAAGCGGTCGATTAAGGTCATTCGCGATCTGCGTCGCGATCTGACCGAGCACAGCCATGCCCAACCCATTGAGTCATTCATAACGCGCGTACGCGACATGCTGCGAGAATGAGGCATATTTTGCAGACCGATCCGAAGCCAAGCACCTGTGTTGACGTCGAGACATTCGATGCCGACGTGGTACTCGAAGGTCCCCCAGAAGTAGAATTTAACCCCGGCATTGCGAGTCGTATCCCGGCGAAAGGATCGGCGGGTGGTGCCCTGATCAGGGACGAACGAGGACGCATCCTTTTCGTAAAACCACGTTACAAGCCCGTGCTGGATATCCCTGGCGGCATCGCCGACGCTAACGAGTCTCCGAAGGCGGCGTGCCATCGAGAGATTCAGGAAGAGATTGGTCTCACTCTGCAACTGGGCGCATTGCTGGTAGTCGACTGGGTGCCACGCAACGGGGTATGGCGAGACAGCCATCAGTTCGTCTTTGACGGAGGCGTACTAGCGGTCGAGCAAATTTCGGTGCTCCGTTCTCACGATGACGAGCTGCAGGGTTTTATCTTTCTTGCACTCGATGATGCGCAACCCAGAATTCATCCATCACTTTTCCGCAGACTCCGTCTTGCAGTCGAGGCCGTCAAATTTGGTAGAACGATCTACGCCGAGTTCGGTCGAGCAGTGTAGACATGTTCGCCTACTCCACCGTTGCGTCCGTTCGGCGAGTGGCCGACTTGGCCCACTTCCTGCGCGATGTGCTCGACCGCGCAGCGCTAGATGTATCGTCAGCTATCCACACTGATAGCCTGTTAGTCCACTGCGTCATCGACGGGAGTTCTATGAGTAACATCTCGACTAGCCTAATCGCTGTCGCTGCCGAAGAACCGAAGTGGACCGACGTTGGCACGTTCATTGTGGCCGTTATTGCTTTTATCGTGGCGTCAGTGGCCGCATGGGCTACCGTCATGACCAATAGGTATCAAGCAGAACAACTGACGCGCCTCGAAAATTCGGACAAAGAAAGACAGGAGCAAGACCGACGAAAGCAGGCAGAAAATATATGGGCCATCGCCGACGAAAACGGGCTGGTCTCGATCTACAACAGCAGCAACGCACCCATCTGGGATGTGCGTGCCGAGGTATGCTACAAATCAAGTATTCCACAGCCGATCAGATTATCTGACAGCCGCGATTACATTATCGAAGGGGTATTCCTCTTCGATCCGATCGCGCATCTCCTGCCCAACAGCATGCCGAACACGGGGGTAGTCGCACCCGGCTATGAGGGCTTGCGCGATAAGATTGGAGAAGAAGTCTCGAAAAATCTGGGTGCGGTTCATAATCGCGAAAAGCTACTCGAATCCGGGCATGAGCCAGCGTTCTTCGGCGTGAGTGGCGGAACTGCCCTGGAAATGGCAAAAGCGTGTGGTCAGTCGATCGCGGACAACGGCGTAAAACTGACATTTCGCGACTTGGCCGGGACATCATGGACTCGTCATCCTGATGGACGGCTTGAGTTGGCATCAACTACTCATGCCTGACCTGCTGGATCTACGAGCGACGCTCCACATAGGACTGACTCAGTCTCATCTGGAGTCTCATTCACGATCGTTCGCGGTAGGTCATGACAGTTCGCGTGCTAGCTGTGACCGGCGAGAAGACCGTCGGTGAACTGGTCTGCCAGTCGCTGCCGACACCTTGAAAGCGGGAGACGGGCAACCGTCCGGGGGTTCAAATCCCTCCGCTTCCGCTTCGAGCAGCCCTGACCGGCGGGAACGTCGGTCAGGGCTCGCTTCGTGAGGGGTCGGTCGGTGCGCACGCGCCGGTGCGCGCATCCGTCGGGTGTCGGGTCGAGGCCGTGACATCTTCGGCTGGGCGACGGGACTGGCGCTCGGCACCGCGCGGGACTGCTACAGCCTCGACAGCCGGCTCCCCACTTTCTTCGACTGGGTGCGGGACGCGTTGGCCGCCGAGGGGCGGGCGGGCGGAGCCGACCGTACAGCGGAGGAGGAGAACTTGGCCGGTGACCGGCTCATGCGCGTCCACGGCGACGAGTTCCGGGCCATGTCCGAGCGGGTCCTGCGGGTCACCGAACTGACGTCCCGCCTCAACGTCCTGCCCTTCGACGACGAAGCGGGCAAGGCGGCGCTGTTCGAGCAGATCCTCGGCCGGCCGCTGCCGGAACGGGTCACGATCTACCCGCCCTTCTACACCGACCACGGGCTCAACCTGGACCTCGCGGAACGCGTTTTCATCAACCAGAACTGCACGTTCCTCGACTACGCCGGCATCCGGCTCGGCGAGCGCGTGATGGTCGGGCCGAAGGCCACGTTCATCACGGTCGGCCACCCGGTCGACCCCGAGGAACGGCGGGGGTGGCTGAGCGGTGGGCCCATCGACGTCGCGGAGAACGTGTGGATCGGCGCGGGCGCCACGATCCTGCCCGGCGTCACCATCGGGCGTGACGCCGTGATCGCCGCCGGGGCGGTCGTGGCGGACGACGTGCCGCCGGCGAGCCTGGTGACCGGCGTGAAGGCGGCGGTCCGCCGGCGGTGGTGACGGCCGGCCCGTGACGGCGGGTCCGTGACGGCGGGTCCGTGACGGCGGGTCCGTGACGGCGGGGACGCGAACGGACGGCCCTCCCGGTGGAGGACCGCCCGTCGCGCTCACGTCAGGCCGAGCGCCTGCGGCTCACCAGGAGGGCTCCGAAACCGCCCGCCAGGGCCAGGACGCCGAGGGCGATCAGGCCCAGGACGCCGGCGCCGGTGTCCGCGAGCCCACCGCCGTTGGTGGCGGCGGGTGAACCGGCGGCCGGCGGGGCGGCCGGTGCGCCGGGTGCGGCCGGGGGCACGGTCTCGTCGGGGACGACGGGGCCCGGCACGAGCGTCATCCAGCTCTCCGACTGGCAGTTGCGGCAGGTGCCCGCGAACAGGACGTGCGGACCGTCGAACTCGAACTGCCACGGGCCGTAGACGTGCACCTCGTACGGGCCGGCGGGCATGTTCGGGAAGGCCACGCGCCCTTCCGCGTCCGTACGGCCCTTGGCCACGAGGACGCCGGTGACCGCGTCTTCCAGGCCGACCGCCAGGTCCGGGATCAGCTCGTCGGCGTCACGGGTCCGGTCGCCGTCGCGGTCGTGGTAGAAGAGGATGCGCACGTCCCCGGGCTCACCGGGAACCCTCGCGAAGGCGTGGGCGCTCGGGCGGCCCTCGGGGCCGTCGCCGGTGCCGAAGTCGCAGCCGTAGCCGACCGCGCCGTACTCGGCGGCCTCCTCCGAGATGGTGCCGGTGATCTTGACGGTGGTGGACCCGCCGGCGGGCACCGTCACGCCGGACCCGTCCCACGCCAGGTCGCCCACGTTGACGTCGCGCAGCTCCGGGCCCTCGCCGCCGCTGCGGTCGCAGCCCGCCGTGATGCCGGTGAGGTCCGTGGCGCCGAGGTTGGTCAGCGTCACCTCGATCTCGGCCGTGTCGCCGACGTTGTAGACGTCCTTCGTGAACCGCATGGCCGCGGACAGCCGGTCGGTCATGGGGCGGTCGCCCCTCAGCGCGACGTCCGAGGCGGAGCCGCGACCGTCCACCGTGATGTCGCGGTACGCGCCCTCCATCACCCAGCCGTCCGGCACGTTGCCGAACTCCAGCCGGTAGACCTGCGCCGGCACGTCCGCGAGGCGGAAGCGGCCCGCGCCGTCGGTCACGGCGACGAGCTCGGTGCCGGAGTCGGACAGCTTCACCTGGACGCCCGCGAGCCCTTCACCGGCGTCCGGCGCCCCGTTGGCGTTGCGGTCGCCGTAGACCACACCGGCGAACGTGTCGAGCGCCGCGCGCGGGTCCTGGACCGGGATCGACAGGAGGAAGCTGTCCACCCACCCCGTGGCCACCTGGACGTAGAACAACGCCATCGGAACGGAGCCGCTCCAGCGCTGCACCACGCCGTGGACGGTGACGACGAGCTCGTCGCCGGCCGCCAGGTCGACCCCGGCGCCGCGCCACGTGGACAGCACGCCCCACTCGGAGGACTGCACGTAGAAGTCGGAGCCGGACTGCGTGTACTGCCCCGCCTTGACCGCGGGGACGTCGTCGGCGCCGGTGTTGGCGATGGTCACCTCGACCGGGATCGGCGTGCCCACCAGGTACGGCCCGGGCTCGACGGTGGCCGAGACGTCCAGGCGGACCTCCCCGGCGGCCGGGGCGGACGACGACGTCGAGGAGGAGGACGCCGAGGACGACTCGACCGGCTGCGCGTCGACGGGCGCGGCCTCGGTCGTGGTCACCGGAGCCTGCTCGGTGGTGGTGACCGCCGTGGTCCCGGTGGTCTCGACGGCCTCGGGGTCGTCCTGGGCGACCGCCGTGGCCGACAGCGTCGCCGTGAGCGCGAAAGCCGCGACGAGGGCGAGGGATCTTCGCGCAGCACGGCGCGCCGACAAATTCATGATCTTTTCCCCTGGGGCCGGAATGGTGGCGGGGAAACGTAACCGACGAATCCTCGGAACGAGGCAAAACGATGCCGTCCCGTTAACCGGCCGAGGGGTGGAGACGTGGCCGGGGCCGGTCCCCGTGAGGAGACCGGCCCCGGTCGGGAACAGCCGCGGTTACGCCGCTTCGGCGTGCGTGTGGTGCTCCGCCACGTGCAGCGAGCGGGACGCCGCACGCGCCTCGGCGCGCTGGACGCGCGACGGGACGCCGTTCACGCTCTCCGTGCTCACCGCGTACGACGCGGTCACCCACGCCAGCGCGTCGGAGTTGCGGTCGAGGGCGAGCCGGTCGATGTTGCCCAGGGTGTCACCGGGACCGTGGTAGTTGGGGTCGTAGGCGACGCCCGCCGTACCGCCCCACTTCGCCGCCTGGGCCTCGGTCTTGATGCCCTCGGCGCCGGTGAACAGACCACCGGCGGGGATGCCCTGCGCGATGAACTCGCCGTAGTCCGAGCGGCCGGAGAAGTCGGTGCCCTCGGTCTGGACGCCCTTCTCGACCGTCAGGTACTCGACGAACGCCTGCTCGATCTGGGCCGAGCCGTACGGGCCGGGGCCCGCGTCGACCTTGTCGGAGTCGTCGCCGTCGTAGACGAAGTACGCCGCGTTCGGCGAGCCGATCATGTCGAAGTTCAGGTACATCGCGATGTCGAGCTGCTGCTCGAACGTGAGCCCCTGCACGTACTTGGTCGACCCGACCAGGCCCAGCTCCTCGGCGCCCCACCAGGCGAACCGCACCGCGTTGTTGACCTTCGGCGAGCTGCCGAGCTTCAGCGCGGTCTCCAGCAGGCCGGCCGAGCCGGTGCCGTTGTCGTTGATGCCCGCGCCGTTCTCGACGCTGTCGAGGTGGGCGCCCGCCATCACGACGTTGTTCGTGCGACCGGTCCTGGTCTGCGCGATGACGTTGCGCGAGGGGCGCTCTTCGACGTGGTAGCGCAGGTCCACGGTGACGGCCTGGCCGCCGAGCTGGGCGAGCGCGGTGCCGTCCGCCTGGGTCACGCCGCCGGTCGGGACGACGCCCGGCGAGCCGAGCGTGACGCCCTCCAGCTTGCCCTCGCGGTTGTTCGAGATGATCACGGCGACGGCGCCCGCGGCGGCCGCGTTGCGGTGCTTCACGTCGAACGTGCACGCGCCGCGGCGGATCAGGGCGATCCCACCGGTGAAGTCCTGCCCGGCGAAGTCGGACTCCTCGCAGCCCGGCGTCGCGTCCTCGGGGACGACGCGCAGCGGGCCGGTGACGCCGCCGACGGGCGTCTGCGGCGAGAACTCCAGCGGGATGTTCTCGTACGTGGTCGTGCCGACCTTCGCGCTCGCCGCGTCGGTGATCTGCACCGGGTAGGTGAACGTCGGCGTCGACACCTCGAAGCCGGCGTCGCGCAGCTTGCCCGCGACGTAGTCGACGCTGGCGTCGTAGCCGGACGTGCCCGCGGCGCGGTTGCCGTTGTTGCGGTCGGCGATGCGCTGGAAGGCAATGAGGTGGCGGTTGACCCCTTCCAGGGTGACGTTCTTGGTCAGGTTCCTGGCCAGTTTCGGGCCGTCGAGGGTCGCCGCGGAGGCGACGTTGACGGCCGGAACGGCGACCAGCGCGAGGGATGCGGACGCTGCGAGGATCGCCGCGCGTCGGATCCCGGTTCTAGCTGACATGGTCGAGTTTCCCCTTCACTCGGATGCCGAACCCTCACAAGTCCCGGGGGCGAGCGCAATCCGTCAGTCGGCGGGTTCTCGGCCTGTGAGCATGGGCAAGCAGGCTGTGACACCGCTCACCTCGAGCGTCCAGTCGGGTCGGCGGAACCACTCCGGGGTCACCAGCAGCCGCGTCTGCTCGGCCGGCTCACCCCGCCGGACCTGCCGGAACGTGCCGTCCGGCCGGTAGCCGAGCTTGCGGCTCACGGCGTGCGACGCGAGGTTGTCGTTGAACGCGCTCGACCGCGCCGCCACCGCGCCGAGGTGGTCGAAGGCGAACATGACCACGGCGGCCCGCATCTCCGTGCCCAGTCCGCCACCCTGGTGGCGCAACCCGAGCCACGACCCGCTGGAGACCTCGCGCAGGACCGGGAAGTCCACCGCGCCGAGCCCCTGCGTGCCGATCACGCGGCCGTCGCGGCGCACCAGGAAGTTGACGGTCCACCGCTGCGGCGACAGCGCCGCCCGCTGGCCCCAGTGGAACTGCAGGGTGTTGACGCCGAGCCGGTCGCGCGGCGCGTCGGTCCAGTCCACGCCGAACGGCATCCGGTCGGGCGGGTGGACGCCGTCGAGCGCCAGGTCCGCGAGTTCGGCCAGGCCCTCGTCGTCGTCGGGGCGCAGTTCGAGGCGCGGGGTGCGCAGCACCAGGTTCCGCAACGGCCAGTGGTCCATCCGTCGATGGTGGCGATCAAGCACGCGCCTGGCGACCGGATTACGGTCGGACCATGCGCGCGATCACCATTCGTGAACCCGGCGGACCCGACGTGCTGGAGTGGGCGGAGGTCCCCGACCCCGAACCGGGACCGGGCGAGGTGCTGCTCGACGTGGCCGCGACCGCGGTGAACCGGGCCGACCTGCTCCAGCGGCAGGGCCACTACCCGCCGCCGAAGGGCGCGTCGGACGTGTTGGGCCTGGAGTGCTCGGGCACGGTCGCCGCCGTGGGCGCGGACGTCACCGGCCTGCGGGTCGGTGACGAGGTGTGCGCGCTGCTCGCGGGCGGCGGGTACGCGGAGCGGGTCGTCGTGCCGGCCGCGCAGGTGCTGCCGGTGCCCGACGGCGTCGACCTGGTGACGGCCGCGTCGCTGCCCGAGGTGGCGTGCACGGTGTGGTCGAACGTCGTGATGCTGGCGGGTCTGAAGAGCGGGGAGACGTTCCTCGTGCACGGCGGCGCGGGCGGCATCGGCACGCACGCGATCCAGGTCGCCAAGGCGCTCGGCGCGCGGGTCGCCGTGACGGCGGGGTCGGCCGACCGGTTGGCGCGCTGCGCCGAACTCGGCGCGGACGTGCTGGTGAACTACCGCGAGCAGGACTTCGTCGCCGAGGTCGGGCGGGCGGACGTGGTGCTGGACAACATGGGCGCGGCCTACCTCGGCCGCAACGTGGACGTGCTCGCGCCGGACGGGCGGCTGGTCGTGATCGGCCTCCAGGGCGGGGTGAAGGGCGAGCTGAACATCGGCAAGCTGCTGGCCAAGCGGGCGAGCGTGACCGGGACGGGGCTGCGGTCGCGGCCGGTGGACGGGCCGCACGGCAAGGGGCGGATCGTCGCCGAGGTGCGGGAACACCTGTGGCCGATGATCGCCGACGGGCGCGTGAAGCCGGTCGTGCACGACGTGCTGCCGATCGAACGGGCCGCCGACGCCCACCGCGCGCTGGAGGGCGGCGAGGTGTTCGGGAAGCTGGTGCTGGGTTTGATGGCCGCTGCTCCGCAGACGGCGGGCTCGGCCGCCTGGAAGTCGGCCGCTCGCGACTGATTTCGTGACGATCGAAAAGCGTGATCGCCACGAAATGAGGCGCGAACGACCGACGCGGCCTCGCGGCGGCGCGCGTTGGCCCGGAGGGCTCGCGAGGGCGGGAGTTGACCGAGGGCTCGCGGGGGCGGGAGTGGCCCGGGGGCTCGCGGCGGCGGGTTAGCCCAGGGCGTTGGCGGTGGCGAGGAAGGTACGGGGTGTGGTTTTGAACCGCAGCGAGAACTCCTCGGCCCACCGCACCAGCACGGTCTGCTCGCCGGGGCGCTCCGCGTCGTCCACGAGGACCGCCGCGCCCGGCGCCAGCACGCCGCGGAGCACCGGGAGCGCCGGGTAGCGCGCGTCGCCGAGCAGGGGTCCGTCCACCAGCAGCAGGTCGACCAGGCCGTACCGCTCCACGAACACCGACACCTCGTCGTGCACCAGCTCCGGGTGGTACCACTGCCCGTTGCCGAGCGCCGCCGGGTGCGGGGTCAGCGGGGCGTGCACGACCCGCGCCACGTGGCCCAGGCCCTCCCGGCGCAACTGGCTGGCCACGAACGCGGCCGTCCGCTCGTCGTGCTCGACGGACAGCAGGTGGCCGAACCCGCGCCGGGCGAGCAGCCGGGCCAGCACCACCGACGACGCGCCGCACCCGCACTCCACCAGCACCGTCCGCGAGCCGAGCAGCACCTCGTCCACGACGGCCGCCAGCGCGGCCGGGCGCAGCTCGTGCGCCGTGTTGGGCAGGTACTCCGACATCAGCGGCGCGAGGCGGTGCAGCGCGGCGAGGTCGGCGAGCTCCCGAGACAGCAGGTCGTCCACCCAGCCCCCAGTCGGCTCAGCCCTCGGTTCGGCCCAGCTCACCTCAACCCAGCTCGGCGACCGCCCGCACGAGCTCGTCCACTTCCACCGCGTTCGTGTAGTGCGCCAGGCCGACGCGGATCGCCCCGCCGACCTCGCCCACCCCCAGCACCGAGAACACGCCGTGCTGCCCCGAGTCGGCGAACGCGCACACGCCGCGCTCGGACAGGTGCTCCACGCCGTCGGTCGCCTTCACGCCGGCCACCGTGAACGCCAGCGCGGGCACCCGCCGCATGGCGTCGCCGATCACCATGACGTGACGGAGCGATCGCAGTTCGTTGATGAGATTAGCGAGAAGTCCGGCTTGGTAGGCCTTCACGGAGCTCAACGACGTGAGCACCCGCTCGCGGCGCGGCCCCACGGCGGCGTCGTCCAGCCCGGCCAGGTACTCCACCGACGCGACCAGGCCGGCCAGCAGCGGGTAGGCGTGCGGGCCCAGTTCCAGCCGCTCCGGGCCGCGCGCGCCGGGCTCCACCGCCACCGACGGCAGCAGGTCCAGCATCGACGGGTCGCGGAACACCAGCGCGCCCACGGGCGGGCCGCCCCACGTGTTCGCCGACACCGCGACCACGTCGGCGTCCATCGACGTGATGTCGAGCGGCACGAACGGCGCGGCGGCGGAGGCGTCCACGACGACCAGCGCGTCCGTGCGGCGGGCGGCCTCGGCGATCTTGCGCAGGTCCGGCCGGGTGCCGACGGAACCGGACGCGGCCGTCACCGCGACCAGCTTGCACTTCGGCGTGATGAGGTCGTCGTACTGCCAGGCGGGCAGCTCGCACGTCTCGATGTCCACCTCGGCCCAGCGGACGACGCTGCCGGTGCGCTGCGCGGCGCGCTGCCACGGCGCGATGTTCGCCGGGTGGTCGAGCCGGGACACCACGACCTCGTCGCCGAGGAACCAGCCGTCGGACACCGCCTCGGCGAGCCGTTGCAGCAGCACGGCCGAGCTCGGCCCGAGCACGACGCCGGCCGGATCGGCGCCGACCAGGTCGGCGACGGCCCGCCGGGCCGCGTCGACGATGGCCTCGGCGCGTTGCGAAGCGGGAAATATGCCACCCGGCCCGGAGACGGGTGCGCGCAGCGCGGTGGAGACGGCCGTGGCCACCTGTTCGGGTACTTGCATCCCCTCGGGAGCGTCCAGGTGAACCCAGCCGTCGCCGAGCGCGGGGAACAGCCCACGGACCCGGGCGACGTCGAACGCCATGCCGCACACCGTACGGAGGATGTCGGCACGAGCGACAGTCAGGGGCCGCCGGTTCGTGCCCCGATCCGCGACCCGGTTCGGCGTCGGCCACCCGATCGGGCCAGGATGGGGGCATGAGCGAGCCAGCCCGAGGTGATCAGGTGGAGAACGAGCGGCAAGTGGTCGTGGTGGGCCCCGACGGCCGGCCGGTCGGCGCGGCCAGCCTCCCGTCCGGTGACGGCGGGAGCGGTCAGGACGTGACCGACCTGGTCGAGCAGCCGGCGAAGGTCATGCGCATCGGCACGATGATCAAGCAGCTGCTGGAGGAGGTCCGGGCGGCGCCCCTGGACGAGGCGAGCCGCAACCGGCTCAAGGAGATCCACAAGCGGTCCATCGACGAGCTGGAGGACGGCCTGGCGCCGGAGCTGCGCGACGAGCTGGAGCGCCTGTCGCTGCCGTTCACCGAGGAGGGCACCCCCTCCGACGCGGAGCTGCGGATCGCCCAGGCGCAGCTGGTCGGCTGGTTGGAGGGCCTGTTCCACGGCATCCAGACGGCGCTGTTCGCGCAGCAGATGGCGGCCCGCGTGCAGCTGGAGCAGATGCGCGGCCGGGCCCTGCCCGCCGGCACCGGCGACAGCGGTGAGACGCCGCACGTCCGCGGCACGGGGCAGTACCTCTAGCCGTCCTCGCGGGCGGCGGGCGGTCGTGGGCGCGGGGCGCGCGGTTCGAGCGCGCCCACCTGCCCGGACGGGGCACCGCGACGACCGTGCGGACACAGCCGACTACCGAACGTGCTCATCCGACTACGAACAGGTGATCATCGGCGCGGCCGACGCACCGGGCGCCCGGCGAGCGTGGTGACCACACCGTGACGGCCCGGCGGCGTGGGCCCCACCGGGTCGCCGGTAGTCTCAACCCTCGTGCACCCCATCAGTACCGCCGACGGACCAGCGGCTCCCCTGGCACCCAACTCGCGCACGTTCGCCCGTGCGTTCGCCGACGTGCGCGACGCGTGGCACCAGCGCGAACTGTGGGGGCACCTGGGCTGGCAGGACATCAAGCAGCGCTACCGCCGTTCGGTCATCGGCCCGCTGTGGATCACCATCTCGATGGGCACCACGGCACTCGCGCTCGGCCTGCTGTACTCGCAGCTCTTCGGCCAGGAGCTGGCCACGTTCCTGCCGTACGTGACGGCCGGCTTCATCATCTGGAACTTCATCCTCGGCGTGGTGACCGAGGGCGCGGACGTGTTCATCGCCAACGAGGGGCTGATCAAGCACCTCCCCGCGCCGGTGACCGTGCACGTGCTGCGCATGGTGTGGCGCCAGGTGCTGTTCTTCGCGCACAACCTGGTCGTCTACTTCATCGTGCTCGCCATCTTCTTCCCGGCGCTCACGGAGCCGTACACGATGGCGGGCGACGTCGTCGGCCACCCCGGCCTGTCGTGGACCGTGCTCCTGGCGATCCCGGCGTTCCTGCTGGTCATCGTGAACGCCGTGTGGGTGGCGCTGCTGTTCGGCATCATCAGCACCCGGTTCCGCGACATCCCGCCGGTCGTGCACAGCTTCATCAACCTGATCTTCTTCATGACGCCGATCGTCTGGCACGTCGGCGTGCTGAAGAAGGTCACCGGTGGCGGCGAGGACGCCGGCTGGCGCGTGCTGATCGCCGAGCTGAACCCGCTCTACCACTTCGTGGAGATCGTCCGCGCGCCCCTGCTCGGCCACACGCAGTCGTGGCACCACTGGGCCGTCGTCGGCGGGTTCACCGTCGTGGGGTGGGCGCTGGCGCTGATCGCCATGCGCAACTACCGTGCCCGCGTCTCCTACTGGGTCTGAGTGAGGCCGCAAAAACATGGTCAGCATCGATGTCTGGAACGCCTCGGTCGACTTCCCGATCTTCGACGCCAAGTCGAGATCGCTGAAGAAGCTCGCCCTGGGCAAGGTCGGGGGCAAGATCGGCTCGGAGGGCCGCGTCCCGATCATCGAAGCGCTGCACGACATCACCATCTCGCTGAAGCACGGTGACCGGGTCGGCCTCGTCGGGCACAACGGCGCCGGCAAGTCCACGCTGCTGCGGCTGCTCGCGGGCATCTACGAGCCCACGCGGGGCAGCTCGCGCATCGTCGGCAAGGTCGCGCCCGTGTTCGACCTCGGCGTCGGCATGGACCCGGAGATCTCCGGGTACGAGAACATCATGGTCCGCGGCCTGTTCCTCGGCATGAGCCGCAAGGAGATGGAGAAGCGGGTCGACGACATCGCCGAGTTCACCGAGCTGGGCGACTACCTGTCCATGCCGCTGCGGACGTACTCGACGGGTATGCGGGTGCGGCTGGCGCTGGGCGTGGTGACGTCGATCGACCCGGAGATCCTGCTCCTGGACGAGGGCATCGGCGCGGTCGACGCGGCGTTCCTGGAGAAGGCGCGCGACCGGCTGAACGACCTGGTCAAGCGGTCGGGCATCCTGGTGTTCGCCTCGCACTCGGACGACTTCCTGGTGGAGCTGTGCAGCACCGCCATCTGGATGGACGAGGGCCAGGTCAAGATGCAGGGCTCGCTGCGCGAGGTGGTCACGAGCTACAAGGGCCGCGACCCGTTCGAGCACCTCAGCCAGGAGACGTTGGAGCGGATCGGCCAGTCCAGGGTGCTGAGCGGGAACGGTGGCGAGTAGGTGAGCGTGGTGAGCGCACTGCCGCAGGGCTCCGTCGTCGGGGTCGTGGTGACCCGGCACCGACGGGAGCTGCTGGCCGACTCGTTGAAGGTGCTGGCCTCGCAGAGCCGGCCGCTGGACCACCTGGTGGTCGTCGACAACGGCCCCGACCAGCCGGTGGACGACCTGGTCGCGCAGTGCCCCGTGCCCACGACCTACCTCGCGTCGCACCGCAACCTCGGCGGCGCGGGCGGCTTCGCCCTGGGCATGCTGCACGCGTTGTCGCTCGGCGCGGACTGGCTGTGGCTGGCCGACGACGACGGCAGGCCGGCCGACGAGACCGTGCTGGAGGTGCTGCTCGCCGAGGCGAACCGGCGCGGCCTGGCGGCCATCTCGCCGGTGGTGGCCAACATCGAGCGGCCGGACAAGCTCGCGTTCCCGCTGCGCCGCGGCCTCACGTGGAAGCGGAACGCGTCCGAGCTCGGCGTGGACTTCCTGCCCGGCATCGCGTCGCTGTTCAACGGCGCGCTGTTCAAGGCGTCCACGGTCGACGTCATCGGCGTGCCGGACTACCGGCTGTTCTTCCGCGGCGACGAGGTGGAGATCCACCGGCGGCTGGTGCGCACGGGCCTGCCGTTCGGCACCTCGCTGAAGGTGACCTACCTGCACCCGGACGGCTCGGACGAGTTCAAGCCCATGCTCGGCGGCCGGTTCCACGCGCAGGACCCCGAGAACGCGATCAAGCGCTACTACACCTACCGCAACCGCGGTTACCTGCTGTCCCAGCCCGGGATGCGCAAGCTGGGCCTGCTGGAGGCATTCCGCTTCGGTTTGTACTTCATCGGCGTCCGCCGCGACCCGAAGGCCTTCCTGGAATGGTTGAAGCTGGTCCGGCAGGGGCAGCGCGAGCGGTTCTTCCGCAAGTAGTCCCCCGACTCCGACAGCGCCGGACACCGTTCTCCCGAGAACGGTCTCCGGCGCTGGTTCGCTTCACGCGGAATCGCTGACGGCGAACCGGCGTTGCCCTTGCGCGCCCCTGCTGGTGGGCTGGTCGCATGACTTCTGAAGCGCGTAAGACGGCCCTCGTGCTGCACCTGGCCGCGAACCCCAACCCCATTTCCATCACGGTGTCCGCGGACACCGCCGAAGACCTCGCGCCACGGCTGATCCAGGTCGTGCGCAACGGCCACACGCAGGCCGTCACGACCGCCGACGGCAAGGAGTTCGTGGTGAACTTCAGCCACGTCGTCGCCGCGCACTTCGAATAAGAAATCGGTGCGGGCGACACCTCGGAAGGCGTCACACCGCACCGATTCACGGCACGTCCGGCGGTCAGCTGTTCTCGAACACCTTGCGCCACGACTCGACCGACGTCAGCTCCGGCATCGCGTCGCGGTACATCCGCTTCAACCGCGGCCACTCCTGGCCGAGGCGCCGGTAGTTGCGCACGGCGCGCGACATCAGCTGGCGGAACTCCTTCGGGTCGCGCTTGCGGAACGCGACACCGCTGCCGTCGGCGTTGGACACCGTCGCGCTGTCCAGGTTGCCCAGCAGGAACCAGCGGGCGTTCGTCGCCGGCACGTTGATCTGCGGGCGCTCCGTGGTGTGCTCCTCGGGGGCGCGCAGGTTGTGCAGCAGCGCCTTCGACGCCTTGGCCGCGATCACCGCCGGGTTGACCGGCGGCTTCAGCATCGCCTCGGCCCGCACCATGTCGAACGTGGGCGGCGGGAACTCGCGGGCCGACGGCAGCACCTGCGCGTCGCTGTAGGACTTCCGGAGCTGCTGGATCTCCGGCAACGCCGTGCGCAGCGAGTCGAACAGCTTGCTCGGGCCCGCCAGGAAGTCCTCGATGGCCTTCTGCTGGACCGCCACCGTCGAGTACTCCATCGACAGCAGGTGCCGCAGCGACAGCTTCAGGCCCTGCTTCAGCAGCGTCGAGCGGATGTCGTACGGGCTGTGCAGCGCCGCCATGACCAGGCGGTTGCGGGTGTGGAAGTACGCCTGCCAGTCCGTGGCGTCGTTCTTGTCCGTCCACGGCATGTGCCACACGGCGGAGCCGGGCAGCGACACGGTCGGGTAGCCGTTCTCCAGCGCCCGCAGCGAGTACTCGGCGTCGTCCCACTTGATGAACAGCGGCAGCGGGTAGCCGGTGCGCTGCACGACCTCACGCGGGAACAGGCACATCCACCAGCCGTTGTAGGTGGAGTTGATGCGGACGTGCAGTTCCTCGGTCTCGCGCAGCGACTCGGTGCCGAAGTCGTGGTCGGTCAGCGCGCCCGGCGCCGGCCGCCAGAAGCACGTGGCCAGGTCGACGACCTCGCCCATGCTGTGCAGCCGGGCCCTGGCCTGCAGGTTCAGCATGTGGCTGCCGACGATGACGGGCTGCGCCGCGGCCCGCGCGAACGCGTTCGACCGCAGCACCGCGTCCGGCTCCAGCCGGATGTCATCGTCCATCAGCATGATCTGGGCGACGTCGGTGTGCTCGATCGCCTCGTACAGGCCGCGGGTGAAGCCACCCGAGCCGCCGAGGTTCTCCTGCTCGATGATCTCCAGCTTGTCACCCAGGAGGGCGACGGCCTCGGCGTAGCCCTCCGTGTCGCGGACCTTCACCGCGCCCTGGTCGGCGACGAACACCTTCTGCACGGCGTCGAGGACCGTCGGGTCCTCGCCCAGCGCGCGCAGCGCGATGACCGCGTCCACCGGGCGCATGGTCGTCATGCCGATGGCGACCTTCTGCTCCGGCAGGACCTGGTCGGTCATCCACGCCGCTTCGCCGATCTCCAGCGTGCTGTCGTCGGTGAAGACGTCGAACCAGATCCAGCCGCCGTCCTCGAACGGCTTCAGGCTGACCCGGAACTCGACCTCGACCCACGCCTTGGCGGACCGGATCGGCTCGCCGTTGAGGTGGATGAGGTCGCCGTTGGGCTTGGAGCGGTAGACGTCGATGCGGCCCGCGCCGCGCACCGACAGGCGCAGCACGACCTCCTCGACGACGGTCCAGCGCTTCCAGTAGCTGGCCGGGAAGGCGTTGAAGTACGAGGCGAAGGACACCTTGGCCGACGCGGGCACGGTCACCGAGCGGCGGGAGGACACGTGCGTGTGCACGTTCTCCGGCTCGTCCAGGTAGAGGGGGCGCACGTCCAGCGGGTCCTCGTCGCGGGGCAGGATCACCCGCTGGAGCACGTGCTTCGGGTCGAAGCCCTTGCCCCGCGCCGCAACGCTGACCGACGCCACATCGCTGACCTTGTTGTCCGGCTTCGTGGTCTTGGGCTTCGAGTCGGCGTGGCTCTGCTCGGTCACTGACTTTCCTCCGACGAACCGCGGCAAGGTCACGGCTCGGGTCGAGTGCGGGCGTGTCCGACCACCGTGACGAGGTGGCGCGGCTGGTGCGACCGACGATACCGCGTCGCGCGGATCCCGCACGCGACGCGGCACGGCCGGGTCAGGATGTCAAGGTCAGTCCAGCGTCCCGTCCAAGGGCGAGCCCTCGGTCAGGTGCGGGGCGATCTTGTTGTCGAACGCGGTGAGCGCCGATCCGATCGCCATGTGCATGTCGAGGTACTTGTACGTGCCGAGGCGTCCGCCGAACAGCACGTTGCGCTCCGCCGCCTCGCGCTTGGCCAGCTCGCGGTACCGCTCCAGCTTCGCGCGGTCCTCGGCGGTGTTGATCGGGTAGTACGGCTCGTCGTCCTTCTCGGCCGCGCGGGAGAACTCGCGGACGATGACGGTCTTGTCGGCCGGGTACTCGCGCTCCGGGTGGAAGTGCCGGAACTCGTGGATGCGGGTGAACGGCACGTCCGCGTCGTTGTAGTTCATCACCGAGGTGCCCTGGAAGTCGCCGGTCGGCAGCACCTCGCGCTCGAAGTCGAGCGTGCGCCAGCCCAGCCAGCCCTCGGAGTAGTCGAAGTAGCGGTCGACGGGGCCGGTGTAGACGATCGGCGTGCCCTCGGGGATGTCCGCCCGGACGTCGAAGAAGTCGGTGTTGAGCCGGACCTCGATGTTCGGGTGGTCGGCCATCTTCTCCAGCCACGCGGTGTAGCCGTCGACCGGCAGGCCCTCGTAGGTGTCGTTGAAGTACCGGTTGTCGAAGTTGTAGCGCACCGGCAGGCGGCTGATGACCGCCGCGGGCAGCTCCTTCGGGTCGGTCTGCCACTGCTTGGCCGTGTAGTGCTTCACGAACGCCTCGTAGAGGGGGCGGCCGATCAGCGAGATCGCCTTCTCCTCCAGGTTCTGGGCGTCCTTGGAGTCGATCTCGGAGGCCTGCTCGGCGACCCACGCCCGCGCCTCGTCCGGCGTCAGGTAGCGGCCGAGGAACTGCGTGATCAGGCCGAGCCCCATCGGGAACTGGTAGGCCTGGCCGTTGTGCATCGCGAACACGCGGTGCTGGTAGCCGGTGAACTCGGTGAACTGGTTGACGTAGTCCCAGACCCGCTGGTTGGAGGTGTGGAACAGGTGCGCGCCGTAGCGGTGCACCTCGATTCCCGTCTCCGGTTCCGCCTCCGAGTAGGCGTTGCCGCCGATGTGCTCGCGGCGTTCGAGCACCAGCACGCGCTTGTCCAATTGGCTGGCGGCGCGCTCGGCGACCGTCAGGCCGTAGAACCCGGAACCGACGACGATCAGGTCATACCCTGCGAAGCTCACAGCGATTGAGGGTACCGGGGCAGGCCGGGGCAAACCGCACTCCCCCTCCCGGCGGCCGCGCGGTGATCGGCGCCGGTGTTCCCACCGGCCCGGAAACGCCAGGGTCGCGCAGTCGTAGCACAGCCGCCGTATAGCCTTCGCGCTAACACGCGGGGGAATCCGCACCTCACTCTTCAAACCTCATTGGGTGAACCTGTGCCGACGGAAGCCAGCTCGCTCCTCACCGCGGGCACGATCGCCGTGTACCTCGCCGTCCTGTTCCTGCCCGGTGGCCTGGCGGCACTGGCAGTGGGCCTGCGCGGCTGGACGCTCGTGGCCACCGCCCCCGTGTTCACGTACCTCATCGCGGGCCTGGCCGGACCGTGGCTGTGGAAGGTCGGCATCCAGTTCACCGTGCCGACGTTCCTGCTCAGCAGCGTCGTGGTGATCGCGGTGTTCGGGCTGGCGCGGTGGCTGACCGTGCGCCGCCGCGGGCCCGCGGAGCGCGAGCCGTCCCCGTGGACGCCGCGCGCGCAGCTCGGCGTGGTGCTGACCGTCCTGGCCGCGGCCGGGATCGGCATCGGGGTCCTGCTGGCCGCGATGGAGGGCAACCTCAACGCCGTGCCGCAGGACTGGGACGCGGGCTACCACGCGAACGGCATCCGCTACATCGCCGAGACCGGCGAGGGCGGGCTGTACGGCACCGGCAAGGTCAACTGGTACGACATCTCCAACGGGGTGTTCTACCCGAACGCGTACCACCTGGTCGGCACGCTGGTGTTCAAGCTGACCGGGGCCACCATCCCGGCCGTCATCAACGCGCACATGGCGCTCCTGCCCGGCCTGCTGGCGTTCCAGCTGGCCGCGATGGTCCGCCACTTCAACGGCCGCGCGGTCACCGCGGGCTTCACCGCCCTGGTCACCGCCGCCGCGACCAGCGCCACCTACGACAACCTGTGGCGCGGCCCGCTGCTCACGTTCACGCTCGGCATCGCGCTGATGCCGGTGCTCGCCGTGGTGCTGGACGGCTACCTGAAGCGGCCGCGCGTCGACACGGGCGTGGTGTTCGCCGGTGTCGCGGTCGGCATGCTCGCCGTGCACTCCAGCAACCTGTTCGGCGGCGTCCTGTTCGTCATCCCGCTGCTGGTCCAGCGCTGGTGGGGCCAACCGCGCACGATCCTGCGCGACGTCCTGCTGTGCCTGGCGCCCGCCGTGGCGGCCGTCCTGGTGACGCTGCCGCACCTGCTGGGCGCGGCGAGCGTCTCGGGCACCATCGCCACCGTCGACTGGCCGTCCACGTTCCCGGTCAGCCAGTCGCTGGGCGCGGCGCTCACGTTCCAGCACGTCATCGACCGGCCCCAGTACTGGCTGGCGGTCCCGCTGTGGATCGGCCTGGCGTTCTGGAACCGGCTGGGCGCGCTGCGCTGGCTGCTCGGGTCGGCGGCGCTGTTCGGCGTGGTGTGGGTGCTGACCGCGTCGTTCGCCCAGCCGTGGGTGGCGCGGGTGACGAGCCCCTGGTGGAACGACCAGTTCCGGCTGATCGCCCTGGTCTGCGTGCCGCTGTGCGTGGTGGCGGGCCACGGCCTGGCGCTGGCGCACGACTGGCTGAAGGGCCTCGCGGGCACGGTGCTGCGCGGCCGCGGCGGCGCGACCGTCCCGGTGCTGTCCGCAGGCGTGGTGGTCCTGGCGTTCGTGCTGCTCAGCGGTGGTCTGTACGTCAACCTGAACACCGCCCAGGTGGCCCGCGGCTACGGCAACGGGGTGGGGCAGAACGACCACGACGCCGTGGTGAGCCGCAACGAGCTGCTGGCGATGACCGAGCTGGGCAAGCTGGTCCAGCCCGGCGAGCGGGTCATGAACGACCGCAACGACGGCACGCTGTGGATGTACGCCATCGCCGGCGTGCGCCCGATCGCGGGCCACTACGACGGCTCGGCGGAGTCGCCCGACATCGCGCTGCTGCAGGGCCGGTTCAACGAGTACGACGAGAACCCGGCCGTGCGCGCGGCGGTGAAGCGGCTGAACGTGCGGTACGCGATCGTCGGCCGCGGTTTCGTCCGCGGGTGGATGGAACGCGCCCCCGGCCTGCGCGACCTGAACGGCAAGCCGTTCCTGGAGAAGGTCTACGAGAACGAGGACGCGATCGTCTACAAGCTGGTGCCGGAGCCGGGCGAGCCCGTCCGCGGCTAGCCCGCCGGCGCGTCGGCGGTCCCGGGTCGTCGCGGGCGGTCGGGGCGGCTACCGGTGGGGCGCGAACTCCGGCAGCACGTCGGACGCCACCTGCTCCAGCACGGTCTCCCGGCCCGCGTAGACGCCCTCGGCCCGCGGCCAGTGCGTCACCGCGTCGGTGAAGCCCAGCTCACGGGCCCGGCCCACGGCGTCGCGGAAGTGCTCGACGCTGGTCAGCGAGTAGACCGGCGACGAGTCGAGGTTGAGGTGCCGGTCGAGGGTGCTCGGCGCCCGCTCGATGGCGGCCAGCTCCGCGTCCATCCGCTCGGCGATCTCGGCCACCCCTCGCCACCACGTTGCGTGGTCGTCGGTCTCCGGGCCCGTGGTGACCCAGCCGGTGCCGTAGCGGACGGCGGTCCGCATGGCCTTGGGGCCGTTGGCGGCGACGACGAACGGCACCCTGGGCCGCTGCACGCAGCCGGGCGCGCTGCGGGCCTCGACCGCCGCGTAGTGCTCGCCCCGGTAGGTGGTGCGGTCGGCCGTCAGCAGCCGGTCGAGCAGTTCCACGAACTCGCCGAACCGCTCGGTGCGCTTGCGGGACGGCTCGCCGCCCATGACCACCGTGTCGTAGCCCGCGCCGCCCGCGCCGAGGCCGACGGTGAGGCGGCCGTCCGAGATGTCGTCGAGGGTCGTCAGCTCACGGGCGAACGGCACCGGGTGCCGGAAGTTCGGCGACGCCACGTACGTGCCGAGGCGGATCGTGGACGTGACGGCCGCCGCGGCGGTGAGGGTCGGGATCGCCGAGAACCACGGTCCGTCGACGAGCGTCCGCCAGCCCAGGTGGTCGTAGGTCCACGCGTGGTGGAAGCCCAGCTCCTCGGCGCCCCGCCACTTCGGTTCGGCGGCCCACCAGCGGTCCTCGGGCAAGATCACAATCCCAATGCGCACGCCGAGACAGTAACGAGGCCGCGTGAACGGTGGGAAGAACCGCTGGTCAGGCCGCCTTGGCCGCGCGCTTGCGCTGGAGCTGCGCCACCAGCGCGGCGACACCGGCGGAGATCAGGTCGGCGACCGTGAACATCAGCCGGGACACCAGGGCCAGCGCCACCGCCTGGGGCGTCGGCAGCACGGTCGCGATGGCGCCCGTGATGACGAGCTCCCGGGCGCCGATGCCGGACGGCAGGAAGAAGGCGACCAGGCCGGCCGTCATCGAGATGCCCATCGTGCCCGCGGACAGCACCAGCGTGCCGATGCTCGGCGAGCCCAGGGCGTTGACCAGGAGCCACAGGTGCACGCCGTAGAGGACGTAGATGGCCACCGCGACACCCGTGGCCTTCAGCACCTCCTTGCCGGTGAACCGGCGCTCCAGCGGCTGCTTGCGCAGCACCCGGAGCACCAGGTTGACCAGCCACGTCAGCAGCTTGGGGTGCAGGAAGACCAAGCCGATGAGCAGCAGCGAGAACAGCCACAGCAGCTGGCGCGACTCCCCGCCTCCCAGCAGGACGGGCAGCGCGGCGAGGCCCGTGATGAGCGACGCCACGACGCCCATGCCGGTGGCCACGAGCCCGGCGGTGAACGACCGGGCGCGGTTCACGCCCGCCTGCTTCGCCAGCTCCATCGACAGCAGCACGGCCCACACCGCGCCCGGGATGTACTTGCCCAGGCCGCCGACCAGGTAGAACTTGGCCGCGTCCGCGTAGGTCACCGGCGCGCCCAGGTCGGACAGCACGATCTTCCACACCACCGACCCGAGGAACAGGCCCGCGAACACGGCGACCATCGACAGCGCGACCGACTGCCACGGCAGCGACAGCAGCGCCGCGGACACCTCGTCCCACTGCCCGGTCAGCTGGTACACCGCGCCGGCCAGCACCAGGACCACCAGCAGCCGCCGCGCCCAGGCGATGACCACCTGCTTGCGGGTGCGGGCCGGCTTCTCCTCGACGACCGCGTCGACTGCGGACTCGCTCATGATCGGTTCTCCGGTGGTGGTCTCGGTGCCGCGGCTCACGCGATCACCGTCGTGAGCCTGCTGAACTCGGCCAGGAGGTCGTAGCCGTCCCAGACCGCCGCGAAGTCGAGCGCCTTGCCGAACGGGACGACCCGGTCGATGCCGCGCCCGCCGAGGCCGCGGACGAAGTCCAGCACCTCGTCCCGGGAGAACCCGAACACGCTCAACGTCTGGTCCTTGCGCTGCACGAACCGGCCGAACTCGGCCAACGACGGCAGCGTGAGCTGCGGGAACGTGCCCACTCCCAGCCACTCGCGCGGCAGGTCGGCGCCCGAGCCCAGCTCCAGCGTGGCCACCGCGTTGCCGGAGAACCGGATGCGCGTCGCGTGCCCCTCGGCGGCCACGCCGTAGGCGGAGACGCGCTTCTGCACGGCCATCGCGGGCTCGACGACGAACCGCTTCGCCGCCACGACCTCGGCCAGCAGGTCCCGGAACTCCTCGCGCGCCGCCTCGGCGCGCTCGGCGTCGCCGACCCAGAGCAGGGTGCGCGGCGAGGCGCACGCGGCCTGGTCGAACCAGTACGAGTCGTTGTAGAAGCCGACCGCGGCCTCACGGCGGCGCTCGGCGGAGGCGGACTCCCACCCGGCCACCGAGATCGCCGCGAACGACGCCCGGTCGGGGAACGTCAGGTCGCGGGCGTGCGCGGCGAGCGGGTGCTTGCGCACCTCGGTCACGGAACGGTCGCCGCCCCAGACGACCCGCAGCTCGCACGCGCGCGACAGCGCCGCCGTCACCGCGTCGTCCCGGCCGTAGGTGATCATGCGCTGGGTGCGGGCCACGATCGGGTCCGCCTCGGCGAGCGCGTCGTTCATGGCCTCGATGACGGCCGCGGCGGCGCCCGCCGAGCGCGGCGAGATCCGGACCACGTTCGGGTTGCCCGCCAGCGCCGACAGCGCCCACGAGTAGACGAAGATCGTGTCCACGTTCGCCGGCGGCACGTGGAACACCAGCCCGCGCGGGAAGCGCAACACGCCGTCCGGGGTGCTCAGGGTCGCCAGCGCCTTGGCGATCTCGCCGCGGCGCAGGAAGAACCCGAGCGACGCCAGCTCCGGGAACCGCCGCGCGGTGGCCGGCGCGAGCAGCTTGCGGGCGAACTTCACCAGGAACTCGACCACGCGCTCGTCGCCGACGGCCAGCCGGCCGCCCTCGGGTTCCCGCGCCACCTCGGCGAGCAGGTCCTCGACGGTGATGTCCGGCCCGGCCGGGAACCGCTGTTCGACCTTCACGCCGCCGCACCTCCGCTGAACGTGTCCGAGCACCCGCGGGCCTCGGCCCTGGGCAGCCGGCCCAGCACGGAGAACCGCTTGCCGGGCCAGTCGCCGTCGTCGACGCCGTGCACGACGCCCAGGTCCTCGGTCAGCAGCACGTGGCCCGGGTAGGAGCGCGGGACGGTGCTCACGACCTCGATGACGCCCGGCACGCCGACGGGCTGCTCGGCCCACGTCTCCGGGTCGCGGATGACCACGTCGGCGAAGTCCGGGCAGTACAGCGAGTTGCCGGACGGCCCCTCGACGAACACGGTGCCCAGCTGCTCGACCATGCCGTAGTAGTTGTGGATCTTCGTGAGGCCGGTGTCGGCGGCGAACCGGCGGCGGAACTCGGCGTTGTCCACCGCGCGGTCGATCAGCTTCTTCCAGCCGCCGGAGTGGATGAGGATGCCGTTCGACAGGTCCAGCCGGTGCTCGCGGGCCACCTCGTAGAGGTACTGCCACACCATGAACGTGAAGCCGAAGATCAGGAACGGCTCGTCGCCGTGCCGGGCCAGGAAGCCCTTGATCGCCTCGACGTCCGGCCGGTCGTCCTCGTCCAGCGCGTAGACGTGCTTGCGGCCGAAGTTGGCCATGCCGAGCACGCCCGCCCCGCGCGCCGAGAACGAGCGCCGGTTCTTGATGATGCCGACGCTGTCGACCATGAGCATGGGCAGCCGCTGGTCGCCCAGCACGGCCCGCAACGTCCGGCCGAGGTAGCGGGGCTGGTCGCCGGCCGCCTCCCGGTCGAGGTAGATGCGGGACACCTCGGCGCCGGTCGTGCCGGACGAGGTCAGCACCTTGAACACCTCGTCGTCGGGCACGGACTTGAGCACGTGGTGCTTGAACATCCGGACCGGCAGCCACGGCAGGTCGGCCACGGCGTCGAACGACCGCGGCGTGCCGAGCGAGGTCAGGATGCGGTCGTACGGCTCGCAGGTGCTCCGGTGGTGCTCGGTCAGCTCGGTCAACGCGGGCAGCAGCGCCGCCTCGCGCTCGGACTGGCTCAACCCGAACACGCCGTCCACAGTGCTGGTCACGCCCGTCCCTCCAGTGCGCGGTAGTCGACCTTGCCGCTGGGCAGCAGCGGCAGGTCGTCGGTCTCCCGCACGTCGAACCCGGTCACGTGCAGGTGCAGCCGCTCGGAGAGGGCACGGGCGACCGCCTTGCGGCGCTCCGCGTCGGCACCCTCCAGCCACAGCACCACCTTGTCGCCCGCGGGCACCGCGGCGACCGCGCCGACGCCGAGACCGGCGTCGACCACCATCCGCTCCAGGTCGTCCAGGTTGACCCGGTTGCCGAAGACCTTGCCGATGCGCTTGAGCCGGCCGGTGAGGTAGAGGTAGCCCTCCGCGTCCAGCCGGCCGAGGTCGCCGGTCTCCAGCACGCCACCGACCACGTCGCCGAGCGCGAGTTCGGCCTCGGACTCGGCGTAGCCCATCATCACGTTCGGCCCGCGGTAGACGACCTCGCCCACCACGTCCGGCTCGGTCGTCTCCACGCCGTCGTCGCGGCGGACGCGGAACTCGCCGCCGGGCAGCGCGGGCCCGGCGGAGCCGATCTTCTCCGCCAGCCGCTCGGCGGGCACGGTGGCCATCCGGGGCGCGGCCTCGGTCTGGCCGTACATGACGAACATGCGGCCGCCGACGGCGGTCATCCGGTCGTTGAAGTCGACCACGAGGTCGTCGCGCAGCCGGCCGCCCGCCTGCGTGATGGTGCGCAGCGACGGGTACCTGGCCGGGTCGAACCGCAGCCGCTTGAGCATCTCGTAGTGGTACGGGACGCCCGCCAGCGACGTGATCTTGTGCTCCTCCACGGCCTGCCAGAACGCGCGGCTCATCACCCCGGTGGGCTCGACCACGACGGTCGCGCCGCGCACCAGGTGGCTGTTGAGCACCGACATGCCGTAGCTGTAGTGCAGGGGCAGGCTGGTGGGCGCGACCTCGGTGGCGTCGATGCCCAGGACCCGCGCGATCGCCTCGGCGTTGGCCAGCACGGCGTGCCGGGACAGCCGGACGAACTTGGGGTTGCCGGTGGACCCGCTGGTCGGCAGCAGCACGGCCAGGTCGGGGTGGGGGACGACGCCCTCCGGGTCCTCGCGGACCCACACCGGGCCGCCGTCGGCCGCCAGGGCGTCCGCGCGGTAGCCGTCCGGGGCGGCGGCGTCCGCGTCGGCGCCGAGCACGGCGGCGGGGCGGAACCGGGCGACCAGCTCCAGCAGCACGTCCCGGTCCTGGCCCTCGTCCAGCAGGGCCACCGCGCGCCCGGCCTCGAACGCCGCCAGGTACCGCAGCACGCTGGGCACGTCGACCGCGGTGCGCGCGAAGAGCACGCCGGGAGGCAGGGGCGCCAGTGCCTCGGCCAGGCCGGCCACCCGCTCGGGCAGCGCGGCGCCGGACAGCTCGCCGCCGCCGGCCGCGTCGACCACTCGCGCACCCGCTCCAAGCAGGCTCACAGCACGAGCCCCCCGTCGACCCCGAGCACCTGCCCGGTGACGAACGACGACCCGTCGCCCAGCAGGAACGCGATCACCGACGCGACCTCGGCGGCCTCGCCGAGGCGGCCGAGGGAGGTGTCCCGGACGACCCGCTCCAGCGTCTCCTCGGACTGCGACGCGGTCAGCTCGGTCTTGATCACGCCGGGCGCGACCGCGTTGACGCGGATGCCGTACCGGCCCAGCTCCTTGGCGGTGGACTTGGCGATCGAGGCCACGGCGGCCTTGGTCGCGGCGTACACCGTCTGGCCCGCGTTGCCGTTCTCGCCGACGATCGAGGCGAGCACGACGATCGAGCCGCGCTTCTTGCGCATCATGGCCCGCGCCGCGGCCTGGACGGTCGTCACGGTGCCCGCGACGTTCGTGCTCAGGAGCCGCTGCACGTGGTCGTCGCCGATCATGCCGACGAGCGCGCCCTCCATGACACCGGCGTTGGCCACGAGGCCGTCGACGCGGCCGTGCTCCTTGGCGACGGCCTTGAACGCGTCGCGCACGGCGGCGGAGTCGGTGACGTCGAGCGGCACGCCGCGCACCACCGCGCCGGTGTGCTCGGCGACCTCCGCCGCGCGTTGCTCCGCGACCTCGCGGTCACGGCCGGTGAGCACGACGGTGGCGCCCGCCGCGGCGAGCGCTTCGGCGGTGGCGAGACCGATGCCCCGGGTGCCCCCGGTGACGACGACGACCCGGTCACTGAGATGTGTCACTGCTCTGTCAGTCCTGTTAGCGCCGGCGGAGTGGGTGCTCAGTCCTCGACGCCCATGCCGCGCAGCATGTCCGCGGCCACCTTGAAGCTGCTCATGTCGATGACCTGGTCGGTGTCGAACTGCACGTCGAACTCGTCCTCGATGGCCGCGACCAGCGCCATGTGGCCGACCGAGTCCCACTGGTCGATCTCACGGTACTTCAGGTTCTCGACGTCCACGTCGCCGTCGAGGCCGAGCGCCTCGACGAAGGTGTCCCGGAGTCTGTCGTTGAGCGCCATGGAGTTCTCTCCCGATCTGGTCGTTGTCGTCCTGCGGTCGGCCGTGCGGCCTGGGTCCGTACCGGTTCAGTGCTCGGCGTTCGCGCGGGCCGACCAGGCCCGGAGCAGTCGGCCGACCTCGTCGGGCAGGCCGTCGCCCGCCGGCAGCTCGCCCTTGCCCTTCAGGAACGGCGACAGCGCCTCCACCAGGTCGTCGTCGCAGCCGCGCCGGTTGAGGCCGATCGTGTTGAGGCCGGTGACGCGCGCGGGGTTGCCCACCGCGATGGTGAACGCGCCCACCTCCTTGCGCACGGCCGAGCCCATGCCGACCATCGCGCCCGGCCCGATCGCCGTGCGCTGGTGCACGACGGTGCCGATGCCGATGTTGGCGAACGACCAGACGCGGCAGTGGCCGGCGAGCTGCACGGCGGAGCTGATGACCGCGCCGTCGTCCACGACCACGTCGTGGCCCAGGTGCGCGCGGCCCATCAGGTAGTTGCCGGAACCCAGCGCCGTGGCCTCGTGCACGCCCTGGTTGACCGTGACGAACTCGCGGATGCGGTTGTTGTCGCCGATCACCACGCCGGGGCCGTCGGACTGCTCGCCGTCCCAGCCGGCCAGGTGGGGGCTGCCGAGGTACTCCGGCGGCCCGCCGATGCTCACGTGCGGCCCGATGTAGTTCCCGTCGCCGATCCGGCAGGGACCGGCGATGACGGTGTACGGGCCGATGATGTTGTCGTCACCGAGGACGACGCCGTCGGCGACGATCGCCGTCGGGTGGATTCTGTTCGCCACTACCTCGCCCTTGGTGCCCTTGCCGTCGGTGTCTTCCACGCGTCCCCCGCGCGTCTCGCGGACCCTAGGCACACCTACGTCGGGAGGTGGTGTCCCCTGCAGGTAACGTGTGGTCCGCGTCGGGCCGGGGACGAACAGTCACTCTACCGGACGTATCCCATCGCCTCCGAAAGCGAAAGTCTGCTGCATGATTCCCATCACCGTCGTAGACGTCCGTGACGCCGAAGCGCTGGTACTCGAGGTGCTCCGGTCCGGCGTCATCGCTCAGGGCCCGATGGTCAAGCGGTTCGAGGACGCCTTCGCCGCCGTGGCTGGCGTGCCGCACGCGGTCGCTGTGAACAACGGCACGACCGCCCTCGTCGCGTCCATCCAGGCGCTCGACCTCCAGCCGGGTGACGAGGTCATCACCTCGCCGTTCACCTTCGTCGCGACGTTGAACGCGATCCTGGAGGCGGGGGCGACGGCACGCTTCGCGGACATCCGCGCCGACGACTTCTGCATCGACCCCGACGCGGTGTCCGCGCAGGTCACGCCGAAGACGAAGGTGCTCATGCCGGTCCACCTGTACGGCCAGACGGCCGACATGGGCCGCCTCGTGCCGCTGGCGGAGGAGCACGGGCTGACGATCGTCGAGGACGCGGCGCAGGCGGTGGGCGCGACGTTCGAGGGCAAGGCGGCCGGCAGCTTCGGCATCGGCTGCTTCTCGCTCTACGCGACGAAGAACATCACGACGGCCGAGGGCGGTGTGATCACCACCTCGGACGACGCCCTCGCGGACAAGCTGCGGGTCATGCGCAACCAGGGCATGCGGGCGCGCTACCAGTACGAGATGGCCGGCCACAACTACCGGCTGACGGACCTGCACGCCGCGCTGGGCATCCCGCAGCTGGAGAAGCTGCCGCAGCTCACGGAGGCGCGCCAGCGCAACGCGGAGGCGCTGTCCAAGGGGCTCGACGGCCTGACCGGCCTGACCGTCCCGACGGTGCTCCCCGGCCGTTCGCACGTGTGGCACCAGTACACCGTGCTGGTCGGCGACGACGCCCCGGTGACCCGGGACGAGCTGTCCGCCAAGCTCACCGAGAAGGGCGTCGGCAACGGGATCTACTACCCGAAGCTGGTGTTCGACTACGACTGCTACCGGGACAACCCGCAGGTCATCGCCTCGGACGTGCCGGTGGCCAAGAAGGTCGCCGAGCAGGCGCTGTCGCTGCCGGTGCACCCGAAGCTGACCGAGGCCGAGCTGGACACCGTCGTCGCGGCGGTGCGGGAGGTGTTCGGCGCATGAGCGCACGTCCCAAGGTGGCGCTGATCGGCGCGGGCAGCATGGGTTCGCTGCACGCCCGGGTGCTGTCCCAGTCCGACCGGGTCGACTTCGCCGTGCTCGTGGAGCAGCGCGAGGAGGTCGGCAAGGAGATCGCCGACCGCTACGGCGCCGCCTACGCGCCGTCGATCGACGGCCTGGCCGGCATCGACGCCGTGGTGATCGCCGCCGCGACCGAGGCGCACTACGACATCGCCAAGCAGGTCCTGGAGCTGGGCAAGCCGCTGCTGGTGGAGAAGCCGCTGGCGGCCACCTACGCGCAGTCCGAGGAGCTGGTGACCGAGTCGGAGCGCCGCGGCCTGCCGCTGGTCTGCGGCTTCCTGGAGCGGTTCAACCCGGCGATCATGACCGCGATGCAGTTCGTGGGCGAGGTCGTGCAGATCAACGCCATGCGGCACTCGCCGTTCGTGCCGCGGATCAAGACCGGTGTCGCGTCCGACCTGCTGATCCACGACGTGGACCTCGCCATCCGGTTCATCGGCGAGGAGCCGGCCGCGGTGAAGGGCTCGTTCGGGTACTTCAACCCGCAGTCCAAGGCCAACCAGTCCGAGGACTCGGCCGACGCGACCATGTCGTTCCCGGGCGGCGCGCTCGCCACCATCTCCGCCAGCCGGATCAGCCAGCGCAAGGTGCGGCAGATCTCCGTGCTGGAGCTGGACCGCCTGATCGAGATCGACCTGCTCCGCCGCGACATCACCATCTACCGGCACGTGGCGGACTCGCCCGCGGCCGACGGCGTGGGCTACAAGCAGCAGACCGTCATCGAGCTGCCGACCATCCTGCAGAGCGCCGAACCGCTCGCCGCCCAGCTCAACCACTTCCTCAACCTGATGGAACTCGGCGCGGGCTCCGACGAGGTGCGCAAGGAGCGCGCGGCGATCCTGCCGGCGCACCGCGTGGTGCACGAGGCCACCGTGTCGACGGGGAACGGGCACGTGGCGGCGGTTCCGGCGGGTGCGAGCTAAGAGGGGAATCCGCGTGCGCATCGCGATCGTCAACAACTTCTTCCCGCCCCGAATGGGCGGTAGTGCCTACGTGTCCGACACGCTGGCCAGGCACTACGCCGCGGCGGGTCACGAGGTGCTGGTCATCACCGCCGCGTACGGGGGCGCGCTGCCGGTGGAAGAGCGCGACGGTCTCCGCATCGTGCGGCTGCCGTCGTGGACCCTGCCGGAGACGCGGATCTCGTTCAACTTCGACATCACGTTCGCGTTGAAGTGGGGCAACCGCAAGCGGGTGTTCAAGCTGCTGGACGACTTCAAGCCCGACGTCATCCACCAGCACGGACAGTTCTTCGACCTCACCTGGCAGAGCGGCCTGTGGGCGCGCAAGAACAAGGTGCCGTCGCTGCTGACCCTGCACACGCGGCTGCAGAGCCCGGTGAAGCTGGTGCACGGCGTGTTCCGGGTGCTCGACGCGCTCGTCGTGCGGCCGATCACGGCGTACAACAAGCCGACCAAGGTCGTCGCGATCGACACCGTGTTCGACGAGTACATCAAGAAGCGCTACAAGATCCCGGACAGCCGGATCGAGAAGCTGGCCGTCGGCGTCGAGCTCGACCGCTTCACGAACCTGTCCCGTTCGATCGAGCGGGACCGGGTGCGCGCGAAGTACGGCATCGGCGACGGTCCGCTGATCGCGTCGCTGGGCCACGTGATCCCGGTGCGCGACCGGCTGAACCTCATCGAGGCGCTGCCGATGATCCTGGAGAAGCACCCGGACACCAAGGTCATGGTCGTGGGCGGCATGTACTTCACCGCCTTCCTCGACCGGGCCAAGGAGCTGGGCGTCGACCACGCGCTCATCTGCACCGGCACGCTGCCCAAGCCCGAGATCCCCGGCATCCTCGCCGCCTCGGACCTGGAGATCCACGACCTGCAGGGCTTCGGCATCGGCATCGCGTCGCTGGAGGCCATGGCCGCCGGCACGCCGACCGTCATCGCCGAGCGGGGCGACTACTTCCCCAGCGCGACGATCACCAACGGCATCGAGTCGCTGCTGGTGAAGCCCGGTGACCACCAGGGCCTCGCGGCCGCGGTGCACAAGCTGCTCGACGACCCGGCGCTGGCCGAGAAGGTCGGCCAGGCGGGCAAGCAGTGGGTGTTCGACAACTTCGACATGCCCAAGATCTGCGAAGCGAACCTGGACATCCTCAAGTCCATCGCGGGCAAGGCCTGACGACGGGCGACGACGTGGTCGGCGACGGGGTCACCCGCCGCCGACCACGTCGGCCGTTCCGCTCCACTTGAACTTCGGGCCGGTCAGACGATCGGGCTGGTCAGCAGGCCCAGCGCGGTGTCGAGCACGATCCGCTCGGCGCTGCCCGCCGCGGCCGGCGTGACGCCCACCGGCGACGCCTTCAGCGGCGTCGGCCACGAGTACGCCATCGTCGCGGCGAACTCACCCGCGATCGCCGGGTCGCCGCTCCACCCCGCCTCGTACCCGCCGGCCCACCACGCCTGGTCGTCGGGCACGTAGCCCTCGACCTCGTTCGCGTACCCCATCACCCACAGCGGTCCGCCGAACGCGGCGCGCAGCCGCACGTCGAACGCCGACAGCACCTCGTGCCCCAGGGCGATGACGTTCAGCCCGCCGAACCGCCAGCACTGGATGGGCATCGGCATCGACGTGGGCAGCAGGTTGGCGTTGATCAGGCCGAGCATCTGGTCGGCGTGCCTGCGGCGGACGTCGGAGGTCGGCAGGCCGGCCGCCCGCGCCTGGTACTTGGCCCGCAGCTCGTCCACCACGGCTTGCTGCGTGGTGTCGACCGACAGCGGCAGCTGCACCTCGACGTACGACGTGCGCACCGGTCCGGTGACGGCGGCCAGGTTCCCGGCGACGATCCGGTCGACGACCGCGCGGCCGAGCCGGGAGCCCAGGGTCGTCACCTGCTCCGGGACGTGCGGGTGGTGCGGCTCCTGGTCGCCCGCCGCGCCCTGGAAGAACAGGGCCGGCACGCCGAGCGCCTGCTCGATGTGCTCGGCGGCGGCTCCGGGGTAGTCGCTGTCGAACACCTGGTCGTTGCCGCGGGCCACGGGGTGGCACGCCGCGCCGAAGAGCACCGCGAAGTTGCCCCGCTGGGTGCCGGCCCGGCGCAGGACCACCACCTCGACCTCGTCCAGCACGGTGGGCAGGCCGGCCCGGTTGAACCCCAGGTCGGCCGTGGTCCGGCCGTATCTCGCCGTCACGGGCGTGCGCGGCATGGCCACCGTGTCGCGCACGAGCTGCACCAGCGCTTCCATGACCAGCCACGTCGTCTGGTTGACCGCGTGCACGTCGGCGTCGGTGAGGTTCATGATGATCTTCGGGTCGGGCCGGGTGTCGCCGAGGCACGCGCCGGAGTGCGTGTGGCTGGACGAGAGCAGGAAGTCGGACTCGAAGTCCACCAGGCCCTCGCGGACGACGGTGTCGCGGATGAAGTGGTGCACGTCGCGCGGGATGCTGACCACGTCGGCGCGCAGCAGCACGTTCGGCACGCCGTCGTCCCACAGCACCAGGCAGTGCGCCCGGAGCCGCCGGGCGATCAGGCCGTTGTTGGGGCGCGGCCCCCACCCGTAGCCACCCATCCACAGGCTCGGGTACGGCGGGTGGACCGGGGTGATGTCGACGGTCCTCACGGCGGCTTCGAATGCCATGGCGTCCCCCTTCGCGACCGCGGCGGTCGTGCTCTCGCAAGTGAGGAGCGGCGAGCCGCCCCTCGAATACCTTTCGTTACACCATCGAAACGGAAAGTGATCATCACTGGTGTGACGCGGTGTGTCGAATCGAATTCTCCCCGTCACCTGACCGGATCGGTTACCCCGTTGGTCGCATCGCCGATGGGCCGTGGGGACGATCGACGGGCTCTGCGATAATCGCCGCTTGCAATGTCGCCTCGACCCGAGCACCGACGCCCTCCCCGGGCACACGCGGTCCCGGGTCCGAGGGCGTCCTCTCGACGCGCGACACCGTCATGGCGCGAGAACCGTCACCGGGTTCAGCCCCGGTCCGCACCGCCGCGCGGATCAGCCGCACCACCACCCGGGCCGGCCATGACCCCCACATCCGGCGGAACGGAGTCCAGTGGTCAACCACATTCACCCCACAGCGATCATCGGTGACGGTGTCACGCTCGGCGACGACGTCACCATCGGTCCGGGCGCGGTCGTGCTCGGCCCGGCCGTCGTGCAGGACGGTTGCTGGATCGGCCCCGGCTGCGTGATCGGCACGCCGCCGGAGATCACCGACGCCACGCACAACCGGGCGTGGGAGGGCGACCTCGCCCACCACGGCGTCCACCTCGGCGAGGGCGTGACGGTGCGCGAGCTGACCACCATCCAGCAGGGCAGCCGCCGTCCCACGTCGATCGGGGCCGGGTCGTGGGTGCTCAGCCGGGTGTACATCGCCCACGACTGCGAGATCGGGCCGCACGCCACGCTGTCGGCCGGGGTGTCCCTCGGCGGGCACACCCGGATCGGCGACGGCGTCAACGTGGGCATGAACGCCGTCGTGCACCAGTGGCGCGTGGTGGGGCCGGGCGCCATGGTCGGCATGGGCTCCGTCGTGTCGAGGGACGTGCCGCCGTTCGCCAAGGCGTTCGGCAGCCCGGCCCGGCTGCACGGCGTCAACGCGGTGGGGATGAGCCGGGCCGGCTACTCGGAGACCTCGGCGCAGGCCCTGGAAACGGCCTACGAGCGGTCGTGCGCCCCCGTCGCGGTGCCGGACGAGCTGCGGTCCGCGTTCGACTGGTGGGCGGACTCGCGGCCGGAGCGGCCGATGGTCGCCGCCGTCAGCGCCTGCTCCTGAACCCGCGCCGGTCCGAGCCCGACCCACCGGAGCCGGGACCGGTCAGAACCAGCGCTCCAGCACCAGCGCGACACCGTCCTCGGAGTTGGCCGCGGTGACCTCGTCCGCCGCGGCCAACGCCTTGGGGTGGGCGTTCGCCATGGCGACGCCGTGCCCGGCCCAGCTCAGCATCGGCACGTCGTTGGGCATGTCGCCGAAGGCCAGCACGCCGGTGGCCGGCACGCCGTGCAGCTCGCTCACGGCGGCCAGGCCGGTCGCCTTCGTCACGCCGGGCGCGGCGAACTCCAGCAGGCCCTCGTTGGTCGAGTACGTCATCGCGACCTGGCCGTCGACCAGCGGGCCGACCGCGGCCGCCATGTCCTCCGACGTCATCTTCGCGTGCCTGACCAGCAGTTTCACCGCCGGCAGGCCGAGCACCTGGGCCCGCTGGTGGCCCGGCAGCGGCTGGCCGCCGTCCGGCCAGGGGTGGTTGTAGGACTCGTCGGCGATGAAGTCGCTGTTGCGGGAAGCGCCGTCGCGGGCCGTCTCGCCGACGCGTTCCGACGCCAGCGCGCAGCCCGGCAGCGCCCGGTCGAGGATGCCGGCCAGGTCGGTGAGCTGCACCGGGGTGAGCAGCTCCGCCGAGACGACGCGGTCGGCGCCGATGTCGTAGATCACCGCGCCGTTCGAGCACACGGCGTAGCCGGACACGCCGCAGGCGTCGGCCACGTCCGGCACCCAGCGGGGCGGGCGGCCCGTGGCCAGCACGAACGGGACGTCGGCGGCGAGCACGCGGCCGACCGTGGCCGCCGTGCGCGGGCTGACCCGGCCGAGCGGGGTGAGCAGGGTGCCGTCGACGTCGGATGCCACAAGGGAAGGTCTCTGCACGCCTCCCATGGTGCCTGGTCGAACGCCGGGCTCCCGCACTAGCGTCTGCCGGGTGCGACGAGCAGTGGTGATCGGTGGCGGCATCGTGGGTCTGGCGACGGCGCGGGAGCTGGCCCGGCGCGGCCACGACGTGGTGGTGCTGGAGAAGGAACGGCAGTGGGCGGCCCACCAGACGGGGCACAACAGCAACGTCGTGCACGCGGGCCTGTACTACAAGCCGGGCTCGCTGAAGGCGCGCATGTCGGTGGCCGGCAACGCCTCGATCGTCGCCTACGCGCGCGAGCACGGCGTGCCGGTGGAGGTGTGCGGCAAGCTCGTCGTCGCGACCTCGCCCGACGAGGTGCCGAGGCTGGACGCGCTGGCCGCGCGCGCCGAGGCGAACGGGGTGCCGGCGCGGCGGATCGGCGTCGACGAGGCCCGCGAGCACGAGCCCGAGGTGGCGGCGGTGGCCGCGTTGCGGGTGGAGAGCACCGGGATCATCGACTTCCCGGCCGTGTGCGCGGCGCTCGTGCGCGAGCTGGACGGCCACGACCTGCGCCTGGCCACGCCCGCGCTGGCGATCCGGCGCGCGCTCAGCGGCGGCGGCGTCGAGGTGGCCACGCCGGGCGGTGTGGTGCGGGCGGACGCGCTGGTGAACTGCGCGGGCCTGCACAGCGACCGGGTGGCGCGGCTCGCGGGCGTGACGCCGTCGGCGACGATCGTGCCGTTCCGGGGCGAGTACTACGAGCTGCGGCCCGACCGGCGGCGGCTGGTGCGCGGGCTGATCTACCCGGTGCCGGACCCGGCCCTGCCGTTCCTGGGCGTCCACCTGACCCGGATGCTCGACGGCAGCGTGCACGCGGGCCCGAACGCGGTGCTGGCGCTGCGCCGCGAGGGCTACCGGTGGCGTGACGTCTCGGTGGCCGACGTGCTGGACGTGGCCCGGTTCCCCGGCACGTGGCGGCTGGCGCGCCGGTTTGCCCGCACCGGCGCGGCGGAGGTGCTGCGGTCGCTGTCCCGCAAGCGGTTCGCGGCGAGCCTGGCCCGGCTGGTGCCCGCGGTGCGGGAGGACGACCTGGTGCCCGCCACCGCGGGCGTGCGGGCGCAGGCGATGCGCGCGGACGGCTCGCTCGTGGACGACTTCCTGATCGACACCGCGCCGCGGCAGGTGCACGTGCTCAACGCGCCCTCACCCGCCGCGACGTCGGCGCTGGAGATCGGCCGGCACGTGGCGGGCGAGGTCGAGCGCAGCTGGTCCTGACCGGTCAGATCGGCTTCAGCACGTCGAGGCCGAGGAACGGCCGCAGCGCCTCCGGGACGACGACCGAGCCGTCGGCCTGCTGGTGGTTCTCCAGGATGGCCACGATCCAGCGGGTGGTGGCCAGGGTGCCGTTGAGCGTGGCGGCGATCTGCGGCTTGCCGTTCTCGTCGCGGTAGCGCACGTTCAGCCGGCGCGCCTGGAACGTGGTGCAGTTCGACGTGGACGTCAGCTCGCGGTACGCCTGCTGGGTGGGGAGCCACGCCTCGCAGTCGAACTTGCGCGCGGCCGACGTGCCGAGGTCGCCGGCGGCCGTGTCGATGACCCGGTACGGGACCTCGATCTTGGCCAGCATCTCCTCTTCCCAGGCCAGGAGCCTGGCGTGCTCGGCCTCGGCGTCCTCCGGCTTGACGTAGGAGAACATCTCGACCTTGTTGAACTGGTGCACCCGGATGATGCCGCGGGTGTCCTTGCCGTACGAGCCCGCCTCGCGGCGGTAGCACGACGACCAGCCCGCGTAGCGCTTCGGGCCGTCCAGGATCTCGTCCGCGTGGTAGCCCGCGAGGGGCACCTCCGACGTGCCGACGAGGTACAGGTCGTCCTGTTCGAGCCGGTAGATCTCGCTCGCGTGCGCGCCGAGGAAGCCGGTGCCGGCCATGATCTCCGGGCGGACCAGCGTCGGCGTGATCATCAGCGTGAAGCCGGCCGCGGTGGCCTGGGCGACGGCCATGTTCAGCAGCGCCAGCTCCAGCCGCGCGCCGACGCCGGTGAGGAAGTAGAACCGCGAGCCCGACACCTTCGCGCCGCGCTCCATGTCGATCGCGCCGAGCCTGGTGCCCAGGTCGAGGTGGTCGAGCGGGGTGAAGTCGAACTCGCGCTTCTCGCCGACGTGCTTGAGCACGACGTAGTCGTCCTCGCCGCCCTCCGGCGCGTCCGGGTGGACCACGTTCGGGACGGCGCGGTGCAGCTCGGTCAGCTCGGCCTCGGCGGCGGACTGCTCGGCCTCGGCGGCCTTGACCTCGGCGGCCAGCTCCTTGCCCTTGGCCAGCAGCGCGTCCCGCTCCTCGCCGCGGGCCTTGCCGACCTGCTTGCCGAACGTCTTCTGCTCGCCGCGCAGCGCGTCGGCGCGGGCGATGGCGGCCCGGCGGCGCTCGTCGGCGGACAGCAGCGCGTCGACCACGGTCTCGTCCTCGCCGCGGGCGCGTTGCGACGCGCGGACGGCTTCCGGGTTCTCGCGCAGTGCCTTGAGGTCAATCACACGGGGAAGGGTAGTACCCGGCCCGGACCACCGTGAAAGCCATTGCCGGACGGCTCCCGCGCGCCGGCCGCCGTGATCACGGGATGTCGGACCCCTCGGGCAGGATGCGCTCGTGGTGGAACAGGTGGACGACGTCCCGGAAGAAGTCGCCGAAGAGGTCGAGGAGCACGCGCGGGGGCTCGTGCACGGCGGGTTCTCGACCTTCGACGAGGTGCTGGAGGACGTGCTGGAGTGCTTCGAGGACGAGGGGGCCGTGACGCCGGGGCACGTGCGCGCGGTCGTGGAGCGGCTGTGGCGGGAGCGGGCCGCCGAGCAGGAGGGGTGGCCGGCGACGACCGACGTGGACCGGCTGCTCGCGGTGTTCGAGGCGCTGGACGCGGACGGGATCGTCGCCCGGCCGGACTTCACGTGCTGCCAGACGTGCGGCGTCGCGGAGATCGGTGACGAGGCGGGCGAGGCGGCCCGCGGGTACGTCTTCTTCCACCGGCAGGACACCGAGTCGGCCGCGGCGGGCGGCGGGTTGTTCCTGGCCTACGGCCCGCTCGCCGACTCGCCCGACCACGCGGCCGCGGCCGCGGCGGTGGGCCGCGAGGTCGTCGCGGCGCTCACCGCG
>NZ_JBHTLK010000040.1:0-39742 GCF_042678885.1 Saccharothrix hoggarensis | reverse complement strand
CGCCCGGTGGCGTCCGGGCGACCGGTGGGCCGCGCTGCTCGCCGAGCCGTCCCGCGACTGGGCCGGGTACGCCTACCTGGTCGTCGCGCTGGCCGTGGCCGTGCTGGTGCTCGGCCAGGCGCCCGCGTTCGTGGTCGTCGTGCCCGGCCTGCTGGTGTTCGCCGCGGTCGCGGTGGAGCGCCGGTGACGCCCCGGGTGGTGCTCGCCGGCGCCGCCGGGTACGGGCGCCTGTACCTGCGGGAGATCGCCGCGCTGGAAGCCGAGGGGCTGGTGCGGCTGGCCGGCGTGTGCGAGGTCAACCCGCTCGACGCCGAGGCGCGGCGGCTCGTCGGTGACCGTCCCGTGGACGCGGACCTGACGCGCCTGATGGGTGACCTCGGCCTCGGCGAGGGCGACATCGGCATCGTCTCCACGCCCCTGCACACGCACGTGCCGCTGGCCCACCACGTCCTCGACGCCGGCGCGCACCTCGTGCTGGAGAAACCGCCCACGCCCACGCTGGCCGACTGGCACGACCTCGTCGACCGGTCCGCCGGCCGGCTCGTGCAGATCGGGTTCCAGAGCCTCGGCTCCCACGCCGTGCACCGGCTCGCCGATCTCATGCGAACCGGCGCGCTCGGCGAGATCCGCGGCATCGGCGTGCGCGGCACGTGGTCGCGCGACGACGCCTACTACACCCGCGCGCCGTGGGCCGGCCGCCGCACGCTCGACGGCGCCCCGGTCGTCGACGGCGCCCTCACCAACCCGTTCGCGCACGGCATCGCGACCGCGTTGGCGCTCGACGGCAGCACCGGCGTGGACGACGTCGAGGACATCGAGCTGGAGCTGCTGCGCTCCCGCGACATCGAGGCCGACGACACGTCCTGCCTGCGGCTGCGCACCCGCAACGGCACCGTCGTCGTGGTCGCGGTGACGCTGTGCGCCGAGGTCGTGCGGGAACCCGTGCTCGTCGTGCACGGCAGCCGCGCCCGCGCCGAGCTGCACTACACCCGGCACCGGCTGGTCCTCGACGGCATCGACGAGCGGTACCGGCACGACACCCCGCTGCGGAACCTGCTCGACCACCTCCGCGACCCGGCCGTGCCGCTGCACGCGCCGCTGGCCGGCGCCGGGGCGTTCATGCGGGTGCTGGAGGCCGTGCGCACCGCGCCCGACCCCGTGCCGATCGACCCGGCGTGGCTGCGCCGCAACGGCAACCGGGTCGACGTGGACGGCGTCGACCACGTGGTCACCAAGGCGTCCGAGCACCTGCGCACGTTCGCCGAGCTGGACGTGCCGTGGTCGCCCCTGGCCGGCGTGGCCCGGTACGGCTGGGACACCGCGCGGCTGCCGCTGGTCGTGCCGCGGCCCGCGCTGCACCCGGTCCGCACGCTCGGCGGCGTCGTGGTGACCGGCGAGCACCCCGAGGACCACCCGTGGCACCGCGGCATCGGCCTCGCCCTGCCCGACGTCAACGGGGTCAACCTGTGGGGCGGCCGGAACTACGTGCCAGGGGAGGGGTACGTGCCGGGGGAGCTGGGCCGGGTCCGCGAGTCCGGACCGGACGAGCTGGCGTGGTGCGACTCGGCCGGCGCGGTGCTGCTGCGGGAACGCCGGCGCGTCCGCCGCCGGGTCGTGACCGACGGCTGGGAGCTGGAGTGGACCAGCGTGCTGACCGCCGAGCGGGACGTCGTGCTGCACAGCCCCGGCAGCAAGGGCCGGGCCGGCGCGGGCTACGGCGGCTGGTTCTGGCGGCTGCCCGACCTCGACCCCGCCTACGTGCGGGTGTTCAGCCCCAACGGGGTGGGGGAGGAGGAGGTCAACGGGCGGACCGCGCCGTGGCTCGCGGTGGTCGTGGGAGACCCGGAGAGAGCGCCGGGCAAGGGCACGTGGACCGCCGTGGTGTCCGGGCCCACCGACCCGTGGTTCGTGCGCGTGGGGCAGTACCAGGGCATCGGCTCGGCCCTCGCGTGGGACGCGCCCGTCGTGCTGGAGCCCGGCGGCGAGCGGGAGGTCACCGTCCGGGTGGCCTTCTACGACGGCGTGCGGCCACCGTGAGCCGGTCGACTCGTCCAGACCATTGACAACCCTTGTGGCGCAACAATAGCGTCCTTGTGAAACGTTTCATTCCGGAGGTTGGCGTGCGACGTGTCTGCTTCCTGCTGCGGGTCCGCCCGGAGCGGCTGGAGGAGTACCGGGAGCGGCACCGCGAGGTGTGGCCGGAGATGCGGGAGGCGTTGCGCGAGACCGGGTGGGGCAACTACAGCCTCTTCCTGGCCGACGACGGGCTGCTCGTCGGCTACCTGGAGACCCCGGACTGGGACGCCGCCCAGCGCGGTATGCGCGACCGCGAGGTGAACGACCGGTGGCAGGCCGAGATGGCCGAGTTCTTCACCGCGCTGGACGGCAGGCAGCCCGACGAGGCCATGAGGCCGCTGACCGAGGTCTTCCACCTCGACTGAGCAGTGAAGGAGTCCGAAGTGGACGACAGTACGGCATCACCCGGCACGAGCGAGCCGAGAGGAGCCCTGGCAGGTCAGCGGATCGAGCTGCCGTCGTGGGCGTTCGGCAACTCCGGCACCAGGTTCAAGGTGTTCGCCCAGCGCGGTGTGCCGCGCACGCCGCACGAGAAGGTCGCCGACGCGGCCACCGTGCACCGGTTCACCGGCGTGGCGCCCTCGGTGGCCCTGCACATCCCGTGGGACCGGGTGTCGGACTACGCCGAGCTGGCCAAGTTCGCCGCCGACCTCGGCGTGTCGATCGGCACCATCAACGCCAACGTCTTCCAGGACGACGCGTACGTCCTCGGCAGCGTGTGCTCGCCCGACCCGGCGGTGCGCCGCAAGGCCGTCGACCACCTGCTCCAGTGCGTCGACATCATGGACGCCACCGGGTCGCGCGACCTGAAGCTGTGGTTCGCCGACGGCACCAACTACCCGGGCCAGGACGACATCCGGGCCCGCCAGGACCGGCTCGCCGAGGCGCTGGACGAGACCTACCGGCGGCTCGGCGACCACCAGCGCATCCTGCTGGAGTACAAGCTGTTCGAGCCCGCGTTCTACACCACCGACGTGCCCGACTGGGGCACCGCGTACGCCCACTGCCTCACCCTGGGCGACCGGGCGCAGGTCGTCGTCGACACCGGGCACCACGCGCCGGGCACCAACATCGAGTTCATCGTCGCCGTGCTGCTGCGCGCGGACAAGCTCGGCGGGTTCGACTTCAACTCCCGCTTCTACGCCGACGACGACCTCATGGTCGGCGCGGCCGACCCGTTCCAGCTGTTCCGGATCATGTTCGAGGTCGTGCGCGGCGGCGCGCTCGCCCCCGAGTCCGGGGTGGCCTTCATGCTCGACCAGTGCCACAACATCGAGCCGAAGATCCCCGCCCAGATCCGGTCGGTGATGAACGTGCAGGAGGCCACGGCCAAGGCGCTGCTGGTCGACCGGGACGCGCTCGCGGCGGCGCAGCGGGCCGGTGACGTGCTCGGCGCGAACGCCGTGCTGATGGACGCGTACAACACCGACGTGCGGCCGCTCGTGGCGTCCGTGCGGGAGGACATGGGACTCGACCCCGACCCGATCGCGGCCTACGCCCGGTCCGGTTACGGCGAGCGGATCGTGGCGGAGCGGGTCGGCGGCGAGCAGGCGGGATGGGGCGCGTGAACGAGCGGGTGCGGGAACTGCTGGCGCGGTCGCACGAACTGGGCGCGGACCCGGCGACCACGAACTACGCGGGCGGCAACACGTCGGCCAAGGGCACGGAGACCGACCCGGTCACCGGCGCGCCCGTCGACCTGCTGTGGGTCAAGGGCTCCGGCGGCGACCTCGGCACGCTGACCGAGCGCGGCCTGGCCGTGCTGCGGCTGGACCGGCTGCGCGCCCTCGTCGACGTGTACCCCGGCGTGGACCGCGAGGACGAGATGGTCGCCGCGTTCGACTACTGCCTGCACGGCAAGGGCGGCGCGGCGCCGTCCATCGACACCGCCATGCACGGCCTGGTCGACGCCGCGCACGTCGACCACCTGCACCCCGACGCGGGCATCGCGCTCGCGGCGGCGGCCGATGGCGAGGCGCTGACCAAGGAGGTGTTCGGCGACCGGGTGCTGTGGGTGCCGTGGCGTCGCCCCGGCTTCCAGCTCGGCCTCGACATCGCCGCGATCGCGCGCGAGAACCCCCAGGCCATCGGCGTGGTCCTCGGCGGTCACGGCATCACCGCGTGGGGCGCGACCTCCGCCCAGTGCCAGGAGCGGTCCCAGGAGATCATCCGGCGCGCCACCGAGTTCCTCGCCGCGCGCGGCAGGCCCGACCCGTTCGGCGCGAAGCTGCACGACCCGCTGCCCCCGGCCGAGCGGCGCGCCCGCGCGGCCGCCCTCGCGCCGCTCCTGCGCGGCCTCGCCTCCACCGACCGGCCCCAGGTCGGCCACTTCACCGACACCGACGTCGTGCTGGACTTCCTCGCCCACGCCGAGCACCCGCGGCTCGCCGCGCTCGGCACGTCCTGCCCGGACCACTTCCTGCGCACCAAGGTCCGGCCGCTCGTCCTCGACCTGCCGCCGACCGCGCCGCTGGACGACGTGACGGCACGGCTGCGCGAACTGCACGAGTCCTACCGGGACGAGTACCGCGCCTACTACGAGCGGCACGCCACACCGGACTCGCCGCCGATGCGCGGCGCGGACCCGGCGATCGTCCTGGTGCCCGGCGTCGGCATGTTCTCCTACGGCAAGGACAAGCAGACCGCCCGCGTCGCCGGCGAGTTCTACGTCAACGCGATCAACGTCATGCGCGGCGCCGAGTCCGTGTCCCGGTACGCGCCCATCGACGAGGCCGAGAAGTTCCGCATCGAGTACTGGGCGCTGGAAGAGGCGAAGCTCCAGCGGATGCCCGCCCCCAAGCCGCTCGCCACGCGCGTCGCGCTGGTCACCGGCGCCGGGTCGGGGATCGGCCGGGCCATCGCGCTCCGGCTGGCCGCCGAGGGCGCCTGTGTCGCCGTGGCCGACGTCAACGCGGACGCGGCGCGCGCCGTGGCGGACGAGCTCGGCGCGGACACGGCGGTGGCCGTGGTCGTGGACGTGACCGACGAGGACGCCGTCACGGCGGCGGTCGGCGAGGCGTGCCTCGCGTTCGGCGGCGTCGACCTGGTCGTCAACAACGCCGGCCTGTCGATCTCGAAGCCGCTGCTGGAGACGTCCACCCGCGACTGGGACCTCCAGCACGACGTGATGGCCCGCGGGTCGTTCCTCGTCGCGAAGGCCGCGGCCAAGGTCATGGTCGAGCAGGGGATGGGCGGCGACCTCGTCTACATCGCCTCCAAGAACGCCGTCTTCGCCGGACCGAACAACGTCGCCTACGGCGCGGCGAAGGCCGACCAGGCGCACCAGGTCCGGCTGCTGGCCGCGGAACTCGGCGAGCACGGCATCCGCGTCAACGGCGTCAACCCCGACGGCGTGGTCCGCGGGTCCGGCATCTTCGCGGGCGGCTGGGGCGCGCGACGCGCCGCCGTGTACGGCGTGCCGGAGGACGAGCTGGGCGCGTTCTACGCTCAGCGCACGCTGCTCAAGCGAGAGGTCCTGCCCGAGCACGTGGCCAACGCGGTGTTCGCGTTGACGGCGGGCGAGCTGTCCCACACCACCGGGGCCCACATCCCCGTGGACGCGGGCGTCGCGGCCGCGTTCCTCCGGTGACGGGCACGGGCCGGCGGTGATCCACACCGGCACCGGGGGTGAAACGATTTAACGCAGGACTGGACGGGTAGGATCACGACAGGTCGATCCGGCGCCGGCAGCGGTGCCGGTCGATAGGCTCGACCTTTCGACACCTCAAAGTCCTTCAGTCCGCCGAGGAGGCGCGGTGGGGTCACCGGTGAGCATCCGCGACGTGGCGACGCGCGCGAAGGTGTCCGTCGGCACGGTCTCCAACGTCCTGAACCGGCCCGAGGTCGTCGCACCGGCGACCCGGGACCGGGTCATGGGCGCGATCGAGGAGCTCGGGTTCGTCCGCAACGACGCCGCCCGCCAACTGCGCTCCGGCACACCGCGCGCCATCGGCCTCGTCGTGCTCGACGTCGGCAACCCGTTCTTCACCGACGTCGCGCGCGGCGTGGAGGACACCGCCAGCGAGGCCGGGCACGCCGTCATCCTGTGCAACAGCGACGAGTCGGCGCAGCGCGAGGCCCGGCACGTCGAGCTGCTGGCCGAGCAGCGCGTGCACGGCGTGCTGATCACGCCGGTCGACACGGACCTGGCCGCCGTCCACCGGCTGCGCGAGCGCGGCATGTCCGTCGTGCTGCTCGACCACCCCACGACCGACCCCGACCTGTGCGCCGTGGCCGTGGACGACCGCGCGGGCGGCGAACTGGCCGTCACCCACCTGCTCGCCGAGGGCTACGAGCGGATCGTGATGGTCAACGGGCCGTCGCGCATCCACCAGGCGCGCCAGCGGCACGAGGGCGCCGTGGACGCGGTCCGCAAGGCGGGCCGCGACGCGGGCGTGCTGGAGGAGCTGAAGGTGCCGGCGCTGAACGTGGCGTCCGGGCAGCGCGCGGCCGAGCAGCTGCTGGCCCGGTCCACCCGGCCGGACGCGGTGTTCTGCGCCAACGACCTCCTGGCGCTCGGCGTGCTCCAGGTGCTGGTGCGGGCCGGCGTGCGGGTGCCGGAGGAGATCGCGATCGTCGGCTACGACGACATCGACTTCGCCGCGGCGGCCGCCGTGCCGCTGACGTCGGTGCGCCAGCCGCGCCAGCTGATCGGCCGGACGGCCGCGGAGCTGGTGATCGAGGAGACCATGGCGCCCGCGGAGCACGAGCACCGGCACGTGCTGTTCGCGCCGGAGCTGGTGGTGCGCGAGTCGAGCAGGCGGGTGCAGCGGGCGCGTCGCCGGTCGCGCTGAGGGCGTGGCCCTGGACCGGGTCAGGCAGGCGTTGGACTTCCAGGGCTGCCATGTCGAGAGCGGCACGGCTTGTAGCCGGACCGCCACTTGCGCGGTGGTCGCGTCGGCCGTTCAGGTGATGAAAGCCGGCGGCCCGCTGCGCTCCGCAGCGGACCACCGGCTTGGGCGGGGTGTGAAACCACCCGGAAGTGGGTACCTGTTCGCCGATTGAGGGGAGTTCACACCATGGCGAAGCACCGACTGGGCCAGTCCGAAGGCCGGCAGTGGGGTGGTCCCGACCTGGTCACGGGCGCCGAGGACGCGTTGGGCCGGTCCGACGCCGAGCACCCCGAGCCCGCCACCGAGCGCGCCGAGGACGACTGAACCGGTGATCACGCCGGCACCGGTTCACGCCGCACCGCTCCGGGCAGGTCCGGCGCGGCGCGCCCGCGCGCGGACCGGGTGAGGCGGGCCGCCCCGAGGGCGGCGAGCACGTCCAGCGCGGCGAGCGCGAACGGCCGGAGGGTGACCGCCCACGGCCAGTCCGGCCCGACGAGGTCCAGGTGGCCGGTCGGGTACTCCAGCACCTTCGCGGTCCACGTCGCCGTGGCCACGTCGGTGGTGCGGGCCAGGTCGCGCAGCACGCCGTCGAACGGGAACCCGGGCCGTTCGTGCAGGTAGACCGGGGTGAGGTCGGCGTACGCGTCGGCCGCGCGCAGGTCCGCGGCCCGCGCTCCCGGCACGACCAGCCGGTCGAGGCCCGCGGTCGCGGGGTCGGCCCTGGGCACGAACGTCAGCCCGTGCCGCGACCGCACCGCCGGTCCGCCCACGGCGACCGTGCGGACGGCCAACGACTGGCCGTAGGTGTCGAAGGCCGAGGCCAGTTCGATCTCCCCGACCCCTTCGGTCAGCAAGACCCCCGTGGTGTCGCGGTCCCAGCCGAACGCGCTGTTCACCGGCGTGACGGCGTCCGCGGGGGAGAGGCCGGCCTCCGGCATCGAGGCGGGCGTCCCGGGCCGGTAGTGCGGCCAGCCGGTGACGTCCGCCGCCCGTGCCGCCGCGTCCCGTCCGACGAGCCGTTCTACGACGCGCAGCGTGCCGTCGACGCCGGACAGGATGCCGCCGGTGGTGATGACGTCGCCGTCGTCCACGTACCGGGTGCCGCGCGCCCACCGGACGGCCGGGTAGCGGTCCTCGTAGCCACCGAGCCGCAGCCAGTGCGACGTGGCGTCACGCCCGTCGAGCAGCCCGGCCGACGCGAGCACCCCCGCGCCGCTGCACACCCCCAGCAGCAGCGACCCGCCGTCCGCCTGCCGCCGCAGCCAGTCGGTGACCGGCTTCGACGTCGGCTCGCCGTGATCGGGCAGCGCGGGCACGATCACGGCGTCCGGCGCCGCGCCGCCCAGCAGCCGGTCGAGGTCGGCGAACGTCAGGTCCGGCACCAGGTCGAGCCCGCCCGTGAGCGGCACCGGCCGGCCACTCGGCGCGACCGCGTACACGTTGAACGCGCCGGTCGCGGCCAGCACCTCGTACGGCGCGAGGGCGTCGGACACGACCGCGCCGCGATCACCCACCACGACCACGGCGGTCGGTCTGCCGGCGACGTGCGCCACGGGCCGCGGTGACGGGGCCGCGCCGTCGGTGCGCGGCGGGTTCAGGTCGAGCGCGGCGGCGACGGTCGGCGCGCCGAACGCGACGGGCAGGGCGAGGGCGGCGAGCACGAAGACGAGAGCGGTCCCGGTGATCCGGGTGGCGGCGCGCACGGCGGTCAGCAGCCGTACTCGTGGCGGCGGCGCAGCATCGCGCCGAGCATGGCCGGGACCATCAGCACGTGACCGGCGGTCATCAGCGCCATCTCGGACAGCAGCCCCGTCCAGTGGAACGGCAGCAGGACCAGGAACGGCACGTACATCGCCGCGGACATCTCGGCGATGCCCGCCCAGCCATGCCGGCGGACCCGCATCCACACCGCCATGCCCAGCGACATGGTGGTGGCCATCACCAGGACGTGCGCGGTCGTCACGTCGGCCAGGCCTGGCCACGCGAACGACCAGACCGGCTCCAGCAGGACCATGCCGGCCACCATGGCGACGACCATCTCCACGGCGTGCCGGGTGAAGCGCCACGCCGAACGGCCCCGCGGCGCGTCGGCGGCGTCGTGGCGGTGGGGAGTGCTGGTGGTCGTCTGGTCGGATGTCATGACGGCTCCTCCGGGTCGTTCTTCGCGGTGCACCAGAGATGGTCGGCCGTCGGGGGAGCGGGGTCAGGTGCCGAAGGTCATGCGTCAGGTCATGTTCCGGGCATGACCCGACCCACGACGTCCGGGACGGGTCAGCAGAGGCCGAGTTCGCGGGCCCGCAGCGCCGCCTGCGTGCGGTCGCGCACCTGCAGCTTGGCCAGCACGCTCGTCACCAGGTTCTTCACCGTGCCCTCGGCGAGGAACAGGCGGGCGGCGATCTCGCGGTTGCTGTGGCCCGCGGCGAGCAGCCGGACCACGTCCAGTTCGCGTTCCGACAGCGGCGACGACGGCGGCGGGGCATCGTCGTGCGGGAGGCGGGCCACCCGTGCCACGAGCTTCGCCGCGACGGACGGCTGCAACACCGACTCGCCGCGCCGCGCCGCGACCAGCGCCTCCACCAGCCGCGCCGACGACACGTCCTTGAGCAGGTAGCCGACCGCGCCGGCCCGCAGCGCCGCGAACACGCCCGCGTCGTCGTCGAACGTCGTCAGCGCAAGCACCCGCACCTCCGGGTGCGCCACCCGCAGCCGGTCGGTGGCCGCGATGCCGTCCATGACCGGCATCCGCAGGTCCATCAGCACCACGTCGGGCCGCAGCTCGGCGCACCGCCGCACGGCCTCAGCGCCGTCACCGGCCTCGCCGACGACCTCGATCTCCGGCTGCACCTCCATCAGCGTCGCCAGCGCCTCCCGGAACAGCGCCTGGTCGTCCACGATCAGGACCCGGACGGCGGAGTCGGTCACCCCGGCACCTCCACGGTCAGCGTCACACCCCGCCCGGCGGCGGAGTCGACCCGCACCCGCCCGCCGAGGCCGTTCACCCGTTCCCGCAACCCCACCAACCCGAACCCGCCACGTCCGACCACCGCGCCGTCCCTGCTCGCCGTGTCGTCCCCGCCCGCCGCACCGCTCCCGTCCGCGCCGTCCCCGGCCGTGAGCAGCGCGTGGTCCTCGGGCAGGCCGTGACCGTCGTCGCGGACCTCCAGCCGGACCACGTCGGCGTCGGAGTAGTCGAGCACCACGGCCGCGGCCGACGCGTCGGCGTGCTTGCGGATGTTCGTCAAACCCTCCTGGGCGGCCCGGAACAGCGACTCCTCGACGTCGACCGGCACCTCCCGGGCGTCGCCGAGGACGTCCAGCGCGGTCGGCACACCGGCCTCCGACGCCTCGCCCGCCAACGCCCGCACCGCGTTGACCAGCGGCGCGGTGCGCGGCTCCCGCAGCGCGGCGACCGAGCGGCGCACCTCCGCCAACGCCTGCTTCGACTGGTCCTGCGCCTTGGCGAGCATCGAGTCGAGCCGGTCCTCGTCGGCGGTGCGGATCACCGCCCGCGCGGCCTGCAGGAGCATCTGCACGACGGTCAGGTGGTGGCCCAGCCCGTCGTGGATGTCGCGGGCCAGCCGGTTGCGCTCCTGCGTGGTCGCCCACCGCTCGGCCTGCGCGGCGTACTCGCGCAGCCGCTCGTTCGCGTCGGCCAGCTCCGCGCGGGCCCGCTGCTCCCGCACCAGCAACTCCGTCACCACGACCGTGAACGCGGTGACGGCCAGCGTGCCGAGCCCTTCCCGCAGCCCGGCGGGCCAGTCCATCCGAACGTGGATCAGCGGGATGGCCGCCGCCACCGCCGCCGCGCCCGCCAACGGCAGCAGCAGCACGCTCTGCGACACCAGCACCACCAGCAGCAGCACGGCCCCGATCGCCGCGCCCGACAGCGCGAACAGGACGAAACCCAACGGCAGCTGCACGCACACGTACGCCACCGCGAACGCCCGACCGCGCCGCTGCACGTAGGGGAACCCGACAACCGCCAACGCGGCGTACCCGAGCCCCACCAGCAACGTCGACGCCAGGTGCTGCTCGTAGCTCGCCGAGCCGAGCGGCAGCGTCGCGTACGCGACGACCGTCAGGATGCTCAGCGCCCACTGCACCCGACCACTGTGCTCGACCCCGAACACCGTGGTCAAACCGCGGGATCAGGGCAGGTCGAGCACCACGTCGGGGTCCTCCGCCACGGACCGCAGGGGAGTGACGGTCGGGTGCCCGGCGGCCAGCAGCGCCGCGTCGCTGCCCGGCGGCAGCTCGCCCTCCACCAGGACGGAGGTGAGCCCGATCGACCCGTCGTCGGTGTGCTTCACCCGGCTCCGCACCGCGCCGAAGTCGGCGAGACCCGCCCGCCGCGGCTCGCCGGGATCGGCCAGGTTCGGCACGTTCAGGTTCAGCACCGTGCCCGCGGGCAGCTCCGCGAGCCGGCCGAACAGCCCCGACGCCACCGCGACCGCCGCGTCCCAGTGGTGGTGGACGTCCAGGTCCAGCCCCACGTCGAGCGACACCGCCATCGCCCGCGCCCCGTTGATGGCGGCCGTCAGCGCCGCGCCCACCGTGCCCGAGTGCAGCACGGCCCGGCCCACGTTCGCGCCCCGGTTCACCCCCGACAGCACGACGTCCGGCGGATCGCCGAACGCCCCCTGCGACGCCACCAGCGCGATCAGACCGGGGTGCGCCGACACCGCGTACCCCGGCACGTCACCCAGGCCTGGCAGCTCCCGGCGCTCCACCACGACCCGGCGCTCGTCCTCCGCGGCGGTCAGCCCCGCGCTGGTGCCGCTGGACTCGCGGGCGGGCGCGGCGACCACCGTGTCCCAGCCGTGTCCCACCGCGCTCTCCGCGAGCGCGGCCAGCCCCGGCGAGTCGATCCCGTCGTCATTGGTGATGAGCACCCTCATGCGTCCTCCCACGGCCGCAACCGCACCCGGTCGACCAGCTCGCGCACCACGTCACCGCCGCCGCTGCCCAACCCGTGCCGGGTCACGTTCACCGCGCCCGCCGCCGCCCCCAGCCGCAACGAGTCCTCGATCGACTTCCCCAGCGCCAACCCGGCGGCCAACCCGGCCGTCATCGAGTCACCGCCGCCGTGCGTGTCCACCGGGCTCAACGACGGCACCTCCACCAGGTGGAACGAACCGTCGATCAACGCCAGCGTCTCCTCCGCCGCCCGGGACACGACCACCGCCCGCGCACCCGACCCGGCGACCTCGCGACAGCCCTTGGCGAGGTCGGTCAGCTCGTCCGACGCCGCCAGCCCGTCCGACACCATCTCCTCGTGGCTCACCTTCACCACCGTGGGACCGCCCGCCAGCGCGGCGGCCAGCCGCGCGCCCGACAGGTCCACCACCACCTGGCAGTCGTTGCCCGTGAGGTCCCTGGTGAGCCGCTCGTACACCGAGTCGGGCACCGGCTCGTCCTCCTCGGCCGGCCCGCTCAGCACCGCCACCCCCGCGTTCAACGCCTCCACCAGCGTGAGCTGGTACAGGTCGTCCAGCTCGTGCCGCGACAGGTGGTCCGCCGGCATCCGCACCACCTCGTCACGCCCGCCGTCACGCCGGTCGTGGACGTACGCGCCGTTGCGCGCCGCCACGTCCCGCGCCTTCAGCTCCACCCCGATCAGCGTCCGCAGCACCTGTCCCGTCTCACCGCCGAGCGCCGCGCACAACACCACCTCGGCGCCCAGCGACTCGATCATGCGCGACTGCCACACGCCCTGCCCGCCGGCGTGGACGTGGATGTCCGGCGCGCCGTCCAATTCCTCGATGGTCACCGTCAGCTGAGGAGACGGCGCGAACACCGCCACTCGACCCGTCATGACGGACAGTTACCCGTTCCGCCCGGAACGAACCGCGCCACCGGCCACCGCACCCCGCGTCCCGCCCTCCGAGGTCACCGCGCCGGCAGGCGCGCTTCCCCCAGCCACGCTTGGAAGAACGGCTCCAACGGCTCGCCGGCGCGCCGCTGGGCGAGCGCCACGAAATCACCGGTCGTCGCCGTGGCGTGCCGGTACGCGCCCGTCCACTCCCGCAGCGTCGCGAAGAACGCCACATCACCCAACCGCGAGCGCAGCTCGTGCAACGTCACCGCGCCCCGCTGGTACACGCGGTCGTCGAACAGGTTCGCCACACCCGGATCGCCGATCCGCACGTCCTGCGGCAACCGGGCCAACCGGGCCCGCGCCCGGTCCGCGAGCACCGCCGCCACCGGACCACCCGACCACTCCGACCACAACCACTCCGCGTAACACGCGAAACCCTCGTTCAACCAGATGTCCCGCCAGTCGGCCAACCCGACGCTGTTGCCGAACCACTGGTGCGCCAACTCGTGCGCCACCAGCCGCTCGTGCCCCCGCCGACCGTCCACGTGGTTCGCGCCGAACACCGACATGCCCTGCGCCTCGACCGGCACCTCGAGCTCGTCGTCCGTCACCACGACCTGGTAAGCCGCGAACGGGTACGGCCCGAAGAGCTCCTCGAACACCGCCATCATCCGCGGCTGCCGCCCGAAGTCGTGCCCCACCGCCCGCAGCAGCCGCGCCGGCGCCGCCACCTCCCGGCCATCCGCCAACACCACCCGCCCGTACCGGCCCACCTGCACCGACGCCAGGTACGCCGCCATCGGCTCCACCTGCTCGTACACCCACGTCGTCGTGCCGCCGGCCACGCGCCGGTCCACCACCACCCCGTTCGCCACCACCACGTACGCCGACGGTGCCGTCACCGAGATCCGGTACGACGCCTTGTCCCGCACCAGGTCGTTGCACGGGAACCACGACGGCGCCCCCACCGGCTGACTCGCCACCAGCGCGCCGTCCGCCAACCGGTCCCACCCCAGATCACCCCAGTGCCGCGTCCGCACCGGCCGCGCCACCCCCGAGTAGCGCACCTCCACCACGCACTCGCCGTCCACCGGCCGCGCCGGCCGCACCCGCAGCTTCCCGCCGCCGTGCACGTGCCGCGCCGGCCGGCCGTCCACCAGCACCCGGCCCACCGTCAACGTCCCGAAGTCCAGCACCAGCCGCGACGCCGGCCCCGACGTGACCACGCGCAACACCGCCCGACCCGCCAACCGGCCCGTGTGCGGCCGGTAGTCCAGGTCGAGGTCGTAGTGCGCGACCCGGTAACCCCCGTCACCGTGACCGGCCAGGTAGCGGCCCGTCATCGCCAGGCGGAGATCGGGTTCCCCAGCCACCGCGTGCCCGCCGGCACGTCCTCGCCGCCCATCACCAACGACGCCGGACCCACCGTCGCGTGCGCACCCACCGACGCGCCCGGCAGCACGATCCCGTGCGGACCGAGCGTCGCGCCCGCCGCCAACTCCACCTCGCCCATGCGCAGGATCCGATCATGGAACAGGTGCGTCTGCACCACGCACCCCCGGTTCACCGTCGCACCGTCATCCAACCGCACCAGGTCCGCCTCCGGGAACCAGTGCGACTCGATCCACGTGCCACGCCCGATCCGCGCCCCCAACGACCGCAGCCACACCGCCACCACCGGCGACCCGCCCGCCGACCCCACCAGCCACGGCACCGCCAACACCTCCACGAACGTGTCCGCCAGCTCGTTGCGCCACACGAACCCGCTCCACAACGGGTGCTCCCGCGCCCGGAACCGGCCCACCAGCAGCCACTTCGCCGCCGCCGACACCGCGCACGCCACCACACCCGCCGCCAGCAGCACCGGCCCGCCCAGCCACGGCCCGACCTCCGCCAGCGCGAACAGCACCACCACGACCAGCGCCACGTGGCACATCACCGGCACCACCCGGCACAACTCCACCAACGCCCGCGCCACCACCAACCGCCGCGGCGGGTCGAACGTCCGGCTCTGATCACCCCGCTCCACCGCGCGCGGCAACCGCATCGGCGGCATCCCCAGGTACGAGCTGCCCGCCTTGGCGCGCTTCGGCGCCGCCGACAACACACCCACCAGACCCCGGTTCGGCACCGAACGGCCCGGCGCCGTCATCCCCGAGTTCCCCAGGAACGCCCTCTTCCCGACCCGCGCCGCCGCGATCCGCAGCCAACCGCCGCCCAACTCGTACGACGCGACCATCGTGTCGTCCGCCAGGAACGCCCCGTCACCGATCGTCGTCATCTTCGGCAGCGCCACCACCGTCGACGCCTCCACCCGCCGACCGACGCGCATCCCCAACGCCCGCAACCACACCGGCGTCAACAAGCTCGCGTACAGCGGGAACAACACCACCCGCGCCGTGTTCACCAACCGCTCGGTCGTCCACGCCTGCCACGCGACCCGGCTGTGCACCGGGTACGTGCCCGCCCGCAACCCGATCCCCAGCAACCGCACCGACACCAGCACCAGCACGGCGTACCCGACCAGCCACGCCACCGTCGCCACCGGCACCGCGAGCAACGCCGAACCCAACGTCACCGGCTCCCGCACCACCAGCAGCACCGCGGGCGTCGCCGCCGCCACCGGCAACAACCCCAACGCCGACGTCGTCACCGCGTACACGAGCTTCCACCACCACGACCGCGGCGGACGCGGACCCGGCCGACCCGCCTTCCCCGACCGCGTCGCCGGCACACCGGCCCACCGCTGCCCCGTCGGCACCGACCCCGTCACACCCGACCCGGGCGCCACCTCCGCCCGCTTCCCGACCCGAGCACCCGGGAACAACGTGCTCCGCGCGCCCACCACCGCGCCCGCGCCGACCCGCACCCGGCCCACGTGCAACCGGTCACCGTCCACCCAGTGCCCCGACAGGTCCACCTCGGGCTCGACCGCGCACCCACGCCCCAACTTCAGCAAACCCGTCACCGGCGGAGCCGAGTGCAAGTCCACGTCCGGCCCGATCCGCGCCCCCAACGCCCGCGCGTAGTGCGTCAACCACGACCCGGCCAGGTTCGTCGCCCCGCTGAACTCCGCCAACCGCTCCGCCGTCCACAACCGCAGGTGCACCCCACCACCACGGCGATACGTCCCCGGACGCAGACCCCGCAGCAGCAGCCGCGCGCCACCCGCCGCGATCACCACCTTGCCCGGCGGGCTGACGAACACCAGCCACCCCGCCGCCACCCACCACCACGACACCGGCCCCGCGAACCCCAGCACGTTCCCCACCGCCGCCAGCGCCACCGACCACCGCGCGCCCACCAGCCCCAGCAACGGCACGAGCAGCACCACCTGCGCCACACCCGTCCACCGCGACGTCGGCACGACCTCCCGCGCCACGGCGCCGTGCCCGCTCAGCTCGTCCAGCCGCGCCGCCAACGCCCGCAACGTCGGGTGCTGGTAGATGTCGTGCACCGACCCGCTCGGGTAGCGCGTGCGGATCGTCGACACCAGCCGCGCCGCCGCCAGGCTCCCGCCGCCGTTGGCGAAGAAGTCCGCCTCCGGCCCCGCCACCCGCGACCCCAGCAGCTCCGCCCACTGCTCCGCCAGCCACGCCTCCGTCGCCGTCAGGCCCCCGACCGGCACGTCCGCGTCCAACGACGGCAACGGCCACGGCAACGCCGCCCGGTCCACCTTGCCCGACGTGCGCGTCGGCAACGTCCCCACCACCGCCAACAACGGCACCAACGCCGCCGGCAACGCCGACCGCAACCGCGCCGTCGCCTCGTCCCGGTCGAACCCGCCCGCGGCTTCCCGTCCCCCTTGCCCGGCGGCCTCGCCGTCCACGACGACGTACCCGACCAGCACCTGGTTACCGCCCTTGGTGGTGCGCACCGCGGCCGCCGCACCCACCACCGACGGCAACGCCTGCAACGCCGCGTCCACCTCACCGAGCTCGATCCGCCGCCCGCCCAGCTTCACCTGCTCGTCCGCGCGGCCGAGGAACACCAGACCCTCGGGCTCCGCGCGCACCAGGTCACCGCTCCGGTACGCCCGATCCCAGCCCAACGCGGGCAACGGCGCGAACTTCTCCGCGTCCTTCACCGGATCGAGGTAGCGAGCCAGACCCACGCCACCGATCACCAGCTCACCCGAACCACCCATCGGCACCAGCGCGCCCGCCGCGTCCACCACGGCCAACTCCCAGCCGTCCAACGGCAACCCGATGCGCACCGGACCGTCACCGGTCAACCGCGCCGCGCACGCCACCACCGTCGCCTCGGTCGGGCCGTACGTGTTCCACACCTCACGCCCGTCCACCGCCAGCCGTTCCGCCAACTCCGGCGGGCAAGCCTCACCGCCGAAGATCAGCAATCGCACGTCGTCCAACGCGTCCACCGGCCACAGCGCGGCCAACGTCGGCACGGTCGACACGACCGTCACCTCGCGCTCGACCAACCACGGCCCCAGGTCCACGCCCGTCCGCACCAACGCGCGCGGAGCCGGCACCAGGCACGCGCCGTGCCGCCAGGCCAGCCACATCTCCTCGCAGGACGCGTCGAACGCCACCGACAGACCCGCCAGCACCCGGTCGTCCGGGCCGATCGGGTCGTCGGGCAGGAACAGGCGCGCCTCGGCGTCCACGAACGCGGCGGCGGCCCGGTGCGAGACCGCCACGCCCTTCGGCCTGCCCGTCGAACCGGACGTGAAGATGATCCACGCGTCGTCGTCCGGGCCCGGCGCCCCACCCAACCCCATCGGCGTGCCGCGCACGTCGAGCGCCGCGCCACCGTTCCACTCCGCCCCGATCACCGCGCACACGCCGGCTTCGGCGAACACCAACTCGGCCCGCTCGTCGGGATCGTCGGCGTCCACCGGCACGTACGCCGCACCGGAGGAGAGAACCGACAACACCGCGAGGTACAGGTCCAGCGTGCCGGACGGGACGCGCACGCCGACCCGGTCGCCAACCCCCACCCCGGCCGCCGCGAGCACCGCGCTCCGCGCCGCCACCTCGTCCAGCAATTCCCGGTACGTCAAGGAAGTCGTGCCGTCGTCGAGCGCGGGGGAGTGGGGATGACGGCGGGCCGTCGCGGTGAGCACGTCGACCAACGTGCGCTCGTCCGCGGCCGGCGCGGCGCTGAAGAACCCCACCGTCTCGGGGTTCGCGTGGCCAGGCGCGGCCGACGTGCCGCTGTCGTGATCCGTGAAGTGGGCGATGGTCACCGGCGAGCACCGGTCGAAAGCAGACGCACTGTGTAACCCTCCGAGGCGTGAGACCGCTGCTCCGCACCCGGTCGGGACCGGCCAAGCAGCCAAGGCGACCGCAACCACGAACCGCCGACGTGCGACTTTACCGCCATTTCACGCCTCAGTCGCGCTGTCCGCAGCGCGAGTGGGTGGCGTCACACGCCGTGACCATCATGTGGACGCCCAAGTTGTCCACAACCCGCCCGCGCCGGCCCCGCGGGAGCCGCACTCACCGCTACCCTCGCCCCGGATCCCTTCCTGTCGCCCGAACGCCAAGGGAGACAACAACTTCCAGGCACGACGCCAAGATCACCCAATCGAGCGTAGTGAGCCCCAGCAGCCCATGAATGGTCACCCCAGGGGAAGTTTTCGGCCCACCACAACGTTGCTGGGAAAGAAGGAGGCGGCGGCGAGGCCCCAGCGCCCACGCATCCCAGAATCCCGTGCCCACCTATGAGGGAGTGGGCGCGGGAAGCTCCTTCTGCACCAGGGGAAGGATCTCGGTGCCCAGCAACTCGATGGCGTCCATCACGAGGTGGTGAGGCACACCGGACCAGTCCATCTGGAGGGCGTAGCGGTCGGCGTTGACCAGGCGTCCCACCGAGATCAGGCGTTCGGCCACTTCCTGCGGGCTGCCGGCGAAGATGGACCGCGCGCCGTCCGTCCAGTCGTCGTAGTCTGCGCGCGACGGCACGGACCAGCCCCGTGCCCGCGCGCCGTACTTCATGGTCTCCAGCCAGTACGGGTAGAACGCGTTCTTGGCGTCCTGCGAGCGGCGGGCCACCAGGCCGATCGCGCTCATGGTCACGTGAAGGTCCCGCGCGTCCTGCCCGCCGGCCTCGCCTGCCCGCCGGTAGAGGTCGACGAGGGGTGCGAAGCGCTCGGGCTCGCCCCCGATGATCGCGTACACGACCGGCAGGCCGAGGAGACCCGCGCGGATCGAGGACTCGGGGTTGCCGCCGGTGCCGACGGAGATGCGCAGCCGCTCGCCGTAAGGCCGCGGGTAGACGTGGGCGTCGCGCAGCGGCGCGCGGAACTTCCCGGACCACGTGATCGGGTCCTCGCGGTCGAGTTGGAGCAGCAGCGCCAACTTCTCCTCGTACAGCTCGTCGTAGTCCTCGAGGCTCGCCCCGAACAGCGGGAACGACTCGGTGAACGAGCCACGCCCGGCCAGCAGCTCGGCACGTCCCCGGCTGAGCTGGTCGAGGGTGGTGAACTGCTGGTACACCCGCACCGGGTCCTCGGTGCTGAGCACGGTCACCGCGCTGCTCAACGTGATCCGCGACGTGACGCTCGCCGCGGCGGCGAGGACCGTGCCGGGGTTCGAGATCGCGTAATCGGCGAGGTGGTGCTCGCCCAGGCCGTAGAACCCCAGGCCCAGCTCGTCGGCGAGCTTGATCCGCTCGACCGTCTGCGCCAACCGGTCGGCGACGGAGACCTGCTCACCGGTCAGCGGGTCACGGTGGCGGTCGCCGAAGCTGTAGACGCCGAGCTGCATTCCGCGAAGCCGCGTAGCACTTGTGGACACGTCAACAACCTAGCGCGACGATTGATGACACGTCAACATCTTGCTAGCTTGGTCGCATGGACGCACCCCGATGGCTGGACGAGCGCGAGGCGCGGGTGTGGCAGGCCTACCTCGCGGTGAACCGCGAACTGCACAACGCCCTCGAACGCCAACTCGTCCGCGACTCGGGCCTTTCCAACGCCGACTACGCCCTCCTCGCCCCCCTCTCGGAAGCACCGGACGGACTGGTCCGCTCACGCGACCTCGGCGCGCTGGTCGGCTGGGAGCGCAGCAGGCTGTCCCACCAGATCGGCCGCATGGAGAAGCGCGGGCTCGTCACCCGCGAAGAGTGCCCGGAAGACGCCCGCGGCTCGATGGTGCGACTCACGGCCGCCGGACGTGCCGCGATCGAGTCCGCCGCGCCGGCCCACGTCGACACCGTCCGCCGCTATGTCTTCGACGCCCTCACGGACGATGAGGTCGACGTCCTCGACCACGTCTTCCACCGGATCCTGGCCCGCGTCGACGGCGACGGCGACGGACGGCCCTAGCCGAACCGACGGCCCAAGCCGGACGGCGGCCCTAGCCGGAGGGCGGGGGGCGGCTGCAAGGGGGCGCGTGCGTGGTACGGCCCCCTCCCGACCCCCCACCCCCGGTGGCCGGGCGGCGGCCAACCCGCCTGACCCGCCCGGTGAGGTGTTCGGCCGTCGGGGTGCCGAACACCTCACCCAGGTTCGCGCACGGCCCAGCCCGCCCGCATCAGCAACCATCCGTATCCACCTCCGTATACGGACCGGCCGGCGACGTCCACCTGTCTCCGTACACCGCCGCCGTGAATACGGACCGAGGTGGATGCGCGCGGTGTGGTGGTCCCACCAGAGTGGGCGCTCCCAACCCGGACCCGGCCACCACCCCGGGCCGCACCACCACCCCCGGACCCCACCAGGAGACGACGTGCAGCTGACCACGGGCTTCGTCCCGGACCGACAGGCCCTCGTCGGCGGCCCGCTGCGCGGCTGGGACCACCACGCGCACGAGGACGCGCTGGCCCGCTCGGGCCCGGTCCACACCGCCGAACTGCCCAACGGCCTGGAGGTGCTGGTCACCACCCTGGGCCTGGACGCCACCCGCTCCCTGCTCAACGACAGCCGCCTGAGCAAGGACGCCGCCGGTCTCCGCGCCGCGATGCAGGACCAGCTGGCGCGCAAGGGCCGGCCGACGGACCTGTCCCGCATCATCGGCCCGTCGATGCTCAACACCGACCCGCCGCACCACCGCAAGCTGCGCGCCCTCGTCTCGCAGGCGTTCACGTCACGCCGCGTCGAAGCGCTGCGCCCGGCGGTGGAGAGGACCGCCGCCGAGATGGTCGCGGCCCTGCCCGCGGACGCGGACCTCATCGCCGGCCTGGCGTTCCCGCTGCCGCTGGCCGTGATCTGCGACCTCCTGGGCGTCCCGGTGGAGGACCGCGAGCGGCTGCACGAGTGGACCTCGGCGATGATGACCGAACGCCCGGAGCTGGTGGTGCCCGCGTCGGACGCCATGGTCGGCTACCTCGCCGGACTGATCGAGTACAAGCGCGACCAGCCGGACGACGCCCTGCTCAGCGGCCTCGTCCAAGCCCAGGTCGACGGTGACCGGCTGACGCCCGAGGAGCTGCTGACGACCGCGATCCTGCTCATCGTGGCGGGCCACGAGACGACGACCGGCCTCATCGGCAACGCGGCCGTCGCCCTGCTCGCCACCCCCGGAGCGTGGACGGCGCTGAACACGGACACGGTCGGCGCCGCGATCGAGGAGACGGCCCGCTGGGACTCGCCGGTCCGGGTGACGCCCCACTACCGCGCCGTGGCCGACATCGACCTGCCCGGCGGCGGCGCCATCCCGGAGGGCGCCGTGGTGATGATCAGCCTCGGCACGGCGGGCCGCGACCAGGAGGTGCACGGCCCGACGGCCGACTGGTTCGACCCGACCCGCGCCCCGGCGTCCGGCAACGCGGCACTGGGCCACGCGACGTTCGGCCACGGCGTCCACTACTGCCTCGGGCACCACCTCGCCCGCATCGAGGCCCGCGCCGCGCTCATGGCGCTTCGCGAGCGCTACCCGAACGCCCGCCTCGCGGTCGACCCGGCGGACCTGGAGCGGGGCGACAAGGTCGTGACCAACACCTTCGCCACGGTCCCCGCACGGCTCGAACCCTGACGACAAAGGCCACGCCGGCCGCCACACTGCCGCACATGGCTGATCAACGGACCGCGCCGGTCACCGGTTTCGGCGTCAAGCCCACCCTGACCGGCGACCTGGTCGTGCTGCGCCCGGTGACGGCCGACGACGTGCCCGCGCTGATGCCGATGTTCCGGGACGCCGAGGTGGCGCGGCTGACGGGCAGCCACGGCAGCTCCGGCGGCGACGAGCCCGACCGGGCGCGGCTGCACGCCTGGTACGCCACGCGCGGCGACCAGGGCGACCGGCTGGACCTCGCAGTGGTCGAACGGGCCGGCGGTGCCGTGGTCGGCGAGGCGGTGCTCAACGCGTGGGACCGGGACAACTTGAGCTGCGGCTTCCGGATCGCCCTCGTGCCGGGCGCCGTCGGCCGCGGCCTGGGCACCGAGGCGACCCGGCTGATCCTGGGCCACGCCTTCGAGGACGTGGGCGTGCACCGCGTCTCGCTGGAGGTGTACGCCTTCAACGCGCGCGCCCGCCGCGTCTACGAGAAGGTCGGCTTCGTCGCGGAGGGCGTGCTGCGAGACGCGCTGCTGTGGCGGGGGGAGCGGGTGGACGCCGCCGTGATGTCCATCCTCCGACCGGAGTGGCAACGCCACGGCGGCCACCCGGACCGGCGGACCCGCCCGGCACACCCGGACCGGAACCGCCCGGCGCGGCGCACCCGCCCGACCTAGTCGGTCATCCCCGCCAGCAGGGTGATCAGCTGGTGCCGGTTCGTGATGTCGAGCTTGCGGTAGATGCGGGTCAGGTGGGTGTGCACGGTCGCGGGGGAGATGACGAGCCGGGTCGCGACCTCCGGGTTGGACAGCCCGTCGCCGACCAGCCGGGCCACGTTCCACTCGGCCGGGGTGAGCCCGGCCGGACGGCGGTCCGCCGGCTCCGGCGCGTCCTCGACCTGGTCGAGGACGGCGGCCAGCGCCTCGTCCACCGACTCGGCCCGGCTCGCGTAGACCCGCCGGTACTCGTCGTCACCGAGCACGGCCCTGGCCCGCGCGATGGCCTCCTCACTGGCCCGCGCGAACGGCACCAGGCCGCCGATCCGCACACCGGTCACCCGGTGCAGCCCGTGCGCGAGGCCGAGCATCCGGGCGGCGGCACGGGCGTCACCGGCCCGCGCGTGCGCCCAGCCCAGCGCCTCGATCGTCCACAGTGGACCCCACTTGTCGCGGATCTCCCGCTGCACGCGCAGACCCTCCGCCAGCACGCCCAGCGCCCGCTCCGGATCGCCCCACCGGGTCTCGACGACGCCGCAGCACCAGTGCGCCCAGCTCAGCCCCCACTGCGCGCCCAACCGCTCGCACGCCGCGTGGAACTCGTCCGCCGCCGGCTCCGCCTGCTCCCGGGAACCGAGCAGCACCAGCGACACGGTGAGCAGGATGTGCGCGAGGTGGTGGTCCACGGCGAAGTCCGGCCCGAGCGCCCCGAACTCCTCGTGCGCCTGCCGCAGCAGCTCCACGCCGTCGACGGCGCCGAGCGCCAGCACCGCGTACGCGCCGCGCACGAACGTCACCGCGGGCAGCGGCACGGCCACCTCACGTGCCAGGGCCGCCGCTTCCTCCACCCGCCGCGCGACGACCTGCCGCTCCACCCCGAGGCACAGGGCGATCCACGCGTCGAGGGCGATGGCGCTGGCGCGCAACGGGTCCGCGGTCACCGGCGCGGCGGCCAGGGCGCGGCCCAGCCACAGCCGCTCCTCGGGTAATCGACCGGCGTAGGTGTACCAGCGGGTGCGGGCCAGGTCGACGCTCATCTGCAGGCCCTCGTGCGCCGTGGCGGGCGTGCCGATCAGGTCGGCCAGCACCACCCGGTGGTTGGCCATGTCCGCGTCGACGGCCGCCAGCAGCGCGGCCTCGTTCCGCCCGGCGAACGCGCCGGCCAGCCGGGCCGCGTCACGGCGGAAGAACTCCTGGTGCCGCAGCCGGACGTCCAGCGTCTCGCCGGCGTCGCGCAGCCGGGCCGCGCCGTGCTGCCGCAACGGCTCCAGCAGGTGGAAGCGGCTGCGGTCGGCGGAGGCCAGCGCGATCGACTTGTCCAGCAGCCCGGCCAGCGCGTCGGCCACCTCGTCGGCGGGCAGCCCGTCACCCGAGCACACGGCCTCCGCCGCGGGCAGGCTGAACCCGCCCTCGAACACCGACAACCGCGCCCACAGCAGGCGTTCCGCGGGCGTGCAGTGGGCGTGGCTCCAGTCGATCAGGGCGGCCATGGTCTGGTGGTGCTCGACCGCCGTGGTGTCGTTCGCGGTCAGCACGCGCATGACGTCGTCCAGCCGGTCGGCCAGCAGCGACACCGGCATGGACCGCATCCGCACGACCGCCTGCTCGATGGCCAGCGGGATGCCCGCGACGCGGCGCAGCACGCGCACCACGTCCGGCCAGTTCTCCGGCGTGACCCGCCAGCCGGGCACGCTCGCCTCGGCCCGGTCCACGAGCAGCGCGACGGACTCGTAGTCGAGGTCCATCGGCGCGTCCTCGGCGGGCACGTCCAGCGGCGGCACCACGACCAGCACCTCGCCGGGCACGCGCAGCCGGGCGCGGCTCGTGGCCAGGACGCGCACGCCGGGCGCCGCGCCGAGCACCGCGCCGACCAGGTTCGCCACCGGCACCCGCGGGTGCTCGCAGTTGTCCAGCACCAGCAGCACGCGCCGCGGCGCGAGGTAGTCGACCAGCGTCTCCAACGGCGTCGTCGTGGCCTGGTCCGGCACGCCCACGGCGCTGGACACCACCTGCGCCAGCAACTCCGGGTCGCCGCCGCGCGCGGACGCCAGCTCCACGACGCGCACGCCGTCGTCGTAGGCGCGGTGCACCTGCGCGGCCAGCTCCAGCGCCAGCCGCGTCTTGCCGCCGCCGCCGACACCGGTCAGCGTGATGAGCGGCGCGACGCCGATCCGCTTGCGCAGCTCGGCGAGCAGCTCCTTCCGGCCGACGAACGAACTGAGCGCCCGCGGCACTCCTCCGCCTCCCGCTGCCCGCTCGGTCATCGGCACACCGTACGACACGTGCCCGTCCGATCACGGTGAGATCCACGAAGCGACACCCGCGCGGCCCAGCCCGCAAAAAGTTGCGACGATTCCTCGCGGTCGAGGCTCCTCAGAGGACTTGCGGCTGATCAGCCCGGGTCTGGCCTGCAACTACTTGCACGCCCTTGCGCAATGATGCGCGACCAGAGCGGCCATGCGATCAAGATCACCACGCCTGACCTTCTTATTGGCAGCCACGGTGAGCGGGGCCGGGGCCGCACCCACCAGCGCCGCCGAGAACCTCCGAACCCTAACCAGCGCAGGCAGGCGGCGTGCCGATCCCCACCGCCCGCCGCCGGGCACCACCGCCGGGTCACGCCCAGGCCAGCACCGACTCCACCTCGAAGTCCAGCTCTGACACCGGGATGTGGCCGAACTGCTCCACCACGATCCGCCCCTCACGACGACGCCACGCGCCGCGCACCTCGCCGTCCACCACGACGTGCGGCATCGGCGCCCCGCCCGCGGCCTGCACCAGCGGCGCGTGCGCCGGGTCCAGCAGCAGCTCCCGGTCCCTGTAGCCGAGCAGGAACGTGTCGAACGGCCCGAGCAGCCGGACCGTGCCGTCGAGGTCGGCGGCATCCGCCAGGGGCAGCCGCCAGCCGTGCGGCCCTTCCACCAGCTCGTCGAACGGGAACCCGGCCCGCACGTCGTCCTCGGGCAGCCCGCTCCACGAGGTGAAGTCGTCGACCGTGGCGGGCCCATAGGCGCGCAGGTAGCGGCGGGCCAGCTCGGCGACGCCGGGCAGCTCGCCGTCACGGCGGGGGAGGAGGCGGTAGGTCGACTCGCCCGCGCACACCACGCCCCGGTTCGCGGCGTAGGCCAGCAGGTAGGCCGGCGCGGGGGAGTCGGGGTCGAGCGCCACGCCGACGTCGGCGAGGCGGGTGACGAGCTGCGGCTTGGCCAGGGGTTCCGTCAGCACCTCCCGCAGGGCGTCGACGGCCCGCGCGCACACGTCGTCGGTGAGGCCCAGTTCGAGCCGCCGGCACCGGGTGCGGGCGATGTTGGCCGGCCCGAGCAGCGCCACCACCCAGTCCACGTCCTCGCGGCGCAGCAGGTGCACCGCGCCCCGCATGGCGCAGGTCCGCACGACGTCACCGCGGTCGAGCGCGGCACGCAGGTCGGCCGACGTGATGCCGGTGGTGCGGGCCCGCACGGCGAGGCCGGCGGCCGTCACGTCCTGCGCCTGCACGGCGAGCACGTCGTGCAGCAGCTCGGGCAGCGAGCGGGCAGGCGTCGTCAGGCGTTGCGCCCGCATGCGCAGCGCCCTCGCCCGACCGGGGGTCACCTCGGCCCCGCGCCCGTCGAGCCGCGCACCACGAGCTCGGGCAGGAAGACGAACTCCGCGTGCGGCGCGGGCGTGCCGCCGATCTCCTCCAGCAGCGCGTTGACCGCGGCCTGGCCCATCGCCTCGACGGGCTGGCGCAGCGTGGTCAGGGGAGGGTCGGCGAACACGATGAGCGGCGAGTCGTCGAACCCCACCACGGACACGTCCTGCGGCACGCTCAGCCCGCGCTGCCGGGCCGCCCGGATCGCGCCGAACGCCATGAGGTCGCTGCCGCACACGATGGCCGTGCAGCCCTTGTCCAGCAGCGCCGCCGCCGCGGACTGGCCGCCTTCCACCGTGAACAGCGAGTGCCGCACCAGCTCCTCGGCCTGTTCCGCGGTGTAGGGGAGGACCGTGCGCATTTGCTGCACGAACCCCTCGATCTTGCGCAGCACCGGCACGAACCGCCGCGGCCCGACGGCCAGGCCGATGCGCTCGTGGCCCAGCTCCACCAGGTGCGACACGGCGAGCCGCATGGCGGCGCGGTCGTCGGTCGACATGAACGGCGCGGACACCTTCTCCGTGTAGCCGTTGATCATGACGAACGGGATGCCGCGGCCGGCGAGCTTGGTGTAGCGGTCCATGTCGGCCGTCGAGTCCGCGTGCAGGCCCGACACGAACACGATCCCGGCCACGCCCCGGTCCACCAGCATCTCGGTCAGCTGGTCCTCGGTCGCGCCGCCGGGCGTCTGGGTGCACAGCAGCGGCGTGTAGCCCGCGCTGGTCAGCACCTGCTCCACGACCTGCGCGAGGGCGGGGAAGATCGGGTTCGACAGCTCGGGGGTGATCAGCCCGATGAGCCCTGCGCTGCGCTGGCGCAGGCGGGGCGGGCGTTCGTAGCCGAGCAGGTCCATCGCGGCGACGACCGCCTGGCGGGTCGCGCTGGACACGCCGGCCTTGCCGTTGAGCACCCGGCTGACCGTCGCCTCGCTGACGCCTGCCTGCGCGGCGATGTCGCTCAACCGGGCGGTCACGCCGTCCATGTGGGTCCTCTCCGTCGACGGCGACAGGGGGCACCCAGAATGAAAGACCTTGCAAAGCCTTTCAGCAAGCCCTTGACGGTCACAGGTCCGGCGCGAGTCCTGTCGAGCCGAGGCAGCGGGCCGCCTGACGGGCGCCGGCCGCCATCGCGGTGGCCGCGTCCGCGCCGCCGAGGTGGGCGACCAGGAAGCCCGAGAAGAACGCGTCGCCCGCGCCGTTGGTGTCGACGATCTCGTCGACCGGCGCGGCGGCCACCCGTTCCACCGCGCCGTCGGCCACGAGCACCGCGCCGTCCGCGCCGAGCGTGGCCACCGCTGGCTTGCCCAGCGACTTCAGGAACGTCAGCAGCGCGTCGCGGTCGGCGAACCCGTCGTCGTTGAGGAACACGTGGTCGGCGGCGTGCAGGAAGTCGCGGTGGAACTCCGCGACGCCGTCGTAGTCGTGCAGGTCGCACCACACCGGCACGCCGGCGTCGCGGGCCGCGGCCAGCAGGGGACGGGCGTGGTCGGCGAGGTCGATCACCGCCGCGTCGGCCGCCGCCAACGCCGCGAGCGCCCGCTCATGGTGCCTGGGCCGGGACAGGACCGGCAGTTCCAGGTAGATCGACAGGCGGCCGCCGTGCGGGTCCATCAGGTTGAGGTGCTGCTCGGTGGCGCCCTCGGCCTGCTCGGCGATCACCTCCACCCCGGCCCGGCCGAGCACGTCGAGCACCGCGCGGCCGGCCTCGTCGTCGCCGACGACGGTCCGCAGCGTCACGTCCGCGCCGAGGGAGGCGAGGTTCAGCGCCTTGCCGGCCGACGTGCCGCCGACCGCGGTGCGGTGGCCGGAGGCGAACACGGTGTGCGGCCGGGGGTCCGGCAACCGGTCCACCAGCACCAGTCGGTTCCACGACACCGGCCCCGCGACGAACACCTTCGGCTTCCGCATGCGGCCGATTGTGCGGGGTGATCGAAGCAGGGGAGAGGTGTAAGTCGTCTCTATAGCTTCAGTGTTGACTAAAAGAAACCCCAACCCAGTGGTCGCGTCCACCAAACCCCAAAAAACAGCAAGGAGCCCCGACAGGACCGGAGCTCCTGTGAGGTCACGGGCCTCAGGGCCTTAGGGCCTCAGTCGAAGACGACCACGCTGCGCAGCACGTCGCCGCGGCGCATGGTGTCGAACGCGTCGTCCACGCCGGCGAGTGGGATGCGCTCGGTGACGAACCGGTCCAGCGGCAGCCTGCCCTGGAGGTGGAGGTCGACCAGGGCGGGGAAGTCGCGGGACGGCAGGCAGTCGCCGTACCAGCTGGTCTTGTAGGTGCCGTTGCGCAGGAACGCGTCGAGGAGCGGCATCTCCAGGCGCATGTCGGAGTCGGGCCGGGCGACCAGGACGAACGTGCCGCCGAGGGCTCGGGCGTAGAAGCCCTGCCGCCACGTCTCGGGGGACCCGGCCGCGTCGATCACGACGTCGGCGCCGAGGCCGTCGGTCAGGTCGCGGATGGCGGTGACGACGTCGTCGGCGAGGCGGGCGTCGATGACGTGGGTCGCGCCGAAGTCGGTGGCGTGCTTGAGCTTCCGGTCGTCGATGTCGACGGCGATGATCCGGGTGGCGCCGGCGAGCTTCGCGCCGGCCACGGCCGCGGAGCCGACGCCGCCGACGCCGATGACGGCCACCGTGTCGCCGACGGTGACGCCGCCGGTGTTCAGGGCTGCCCCGAGGCCGGACATCACGCCGCATCCGAGCAGTCCGGCGGCGGCGGGGTCCACCTCGGGGGAGACGGGGGTGCACTGGCCGCTGTGGACGAGGGTGAGCTCGGTGAACGCGCCGATGCCGAGGGCGGCGGTGAGGGGTCGGCCGTCGGCGAGGGTCATCCGCTGGGTGGCGGTGAAGTCGTCGACGCAGGCGGTGGGTCGGCCGCGGCGGCAGGCGCGGCAGCGTCCGCAGACGGCGCGCCAGTTGAGGATGACGAAGTCGCCGGGTGCGACGTTGTGGACGCCTTCGCCGATCTGCTCGACGACGCCGGAGGCTTCGTGGCCGAGGAGGTAGGGGTAGGTGTTGCCGATGACGCCGTCGCGGTAGTGGAGGTCGGTGTGGCAGACGCCGGAGGCGCGGACCCGGACGGTGACCTCGCCGGGGCCGGGGTCGGGGACGATGATGTCCCGCACCTCGACCGGTCTGCCCTCGTCGAGTGCGACTGCTGCCTTGACGGTCTGGGGCATGGGTTTGCCGGCTCCTGTTCTGCGCGACTGCGAAGGTGGTGGTGGGTGGGGGTTCGCGGGCCGGGTGGTGGTCGGGCGGACCTCCGCGCCGGTGCGGGCTGAGGATATTCGAGTGGGCGTGGTGGGCCGTGCCGGCGGGGTGGGTGGGCCATTGGGCGGTCCGGGTGGGCCGTTTGCCTGATCGGATTTCCTGATGGGTTCGCGCTGTGTGGCCTATGGCGTGGTGGGGTGTGGTGAACGGAGTGTCGGCATCCCGCTGTTGTGGGCTGTTCACGGGGTGAAGTGGTCGGGCAGGATGGGCCGCCGTGTCGGCCGTGCGCCGGCCGTCGGTGGGGGACCACCCGAGTGGAGCTGGGGAGAAGTTGAGCACCGTGTCGAAGGCGTCGGCGGGTATCACCGCGTTCGTGTTGTTCGCGACGACCGTGAGTTTTCTGATTTCCATGGCGGGGTCGTCGCTGAAGAGCACCGTGCAGGTGTTGTTCCTGCCGATCGCGGACGGTTTCGACGTGAACCGGGGGACGTTGGCGGTCGGCACCACGTTGTTCGCGGTGGTGACGGCGTTGGCGTCGTCGGCGGTCGGGCACCTGGCGGACCGGATCGGCGCGGTGCCGGTGTTGGCGATCGGCGCGGCGACGACGGGTGGCGTGCTGGTGGTGTGCGCGTTGGCCACCGACATCTGGGTGTTCGTGGTGGCTTACGGCGTGTTGGGCGCGATCGGGTGCACGATGTTGTCGTTCGTGCCGTTGGGCGTGTTGGCCGATCAGTTGTTCCAGGGTCGGAACGCGGGTGTGTTGTACGCGGTGCTGACGAATGGCGCGGCGGTCGGGTTCATCGTGCTGGTGCCGTTGTGGACGTTCCTGGGCGAGTCGATGTCGTGGGAGCGGATCCTGTTGGGGACCGGCGTGGTGTTCCTGGCGGTGTTGTTGCCGTTGTCGTTGGTGTTGGTGAAGTACTCGGCGCGGCAGTCGTCGCGGCCGGCGCCGTCGGAGCACGGTTTCTGGGAGGGGATCGGGGGGACGTTCCGGAACAAGCGGGTGCGGGGGTTGATCCTGCCGTTCTTCGCGTGCGGGACGACGATGGCGTTCATCGATGTGCACTTGTTCCCGCACATGCACGACCACGGGGTGACGGCGACGACGAGTTCGTTGTCGTTCGTGTTGTTGGGCAGTTTGGAGATCGTGGGTTCGTTGATCGCGGGCCGGTTGTGCGACAAGGGGCGGATCCGGGCGACGTTGATGGGCGCCTACTTGTTGCGGGCCGGGTCGATGGTGTTGTTGCCGTTCTTCTCGTCGGACTTCATGGTGCTGGCGTTCGGCGCGTTGTTCGGCGCGAGCTACCTGGCGACGGTGGTGGCGACGACGATGTGGATCACGAAGATCCTGCCGCGGGGGCAGAAGGGCACGGCGATCGGTGTGCTGTGGGCGCTGCACATGGTGGCTGTGGCGGCGAGCAGTCAGGTGGGCGCGATGTTGGCGGACCTGTTCCACAGCTATCTGCCGATGATCGTGGCGAGTGTGGTGCTGACGGCGGGTGCGGCGTTGTTGGTGGCGTTGCAGCCTGATCCGGACGCGGTGGTGGAGGCGGAGCGGGTGTCGGACCCGGTGGAGTCGGTCTGACGTTCGGGGTCTGGCGTTCGGGGTGTGGCGGGAGGTTGTGCGGTTTCCGCCACACCCCGTGGTTCACGCCTGGTCGGACCACCATTGGCGGCCGGTGTCGCCGAGGGTGCTGATCGGGTCGTAGTAGGGGTAGCGGCGGTTGAGGGCTTCGGGGTCGTCGAGTTCGATGCCGGTGCGGTAGTTCTTGGTCCAGTAGGAGATGCCGAGTTCGCGGTCGTACTCGTGGAGTTGGTGGACCCAGCGCTTGCCGACGTAGGGGACGTCGCAGACGATGCGGGGTGTGGCGTAGCCGGGGAGGTATCCCATGATGGCGTGTTGGAGTTCTTGGGCTTCCCAGACGGCGACGCGCCAGTGCTCGGCGTTGGGGATCATGTCGCACATGTAGAAGTAGTACGGCAGGATGTTCGCTTCGCCTTGGAGTGCGAAGCAGAGGTCGAGCAGGTCGTCCGGGGTGGCGTTGACGCCTTTCATGAGGACGCCTTGGTTGCGGACGTCGCGGACGCCGACTTCGAGGGCGGTGCGGGCGGCTTCGGCGACGAGTGGTGTGACGGTTTGCGCGTGGTTGACGTGGGTGTGGATGGCGAGGTTGACGCCGCGTCGGCCGGCGGTGCGGGCGACGCGTTCGAGTCCTTCGACGACCTTGGGCTGGAGCCAGTGCTGGGGTAGTCCGGCGAGGGCTTTGGTGGCGAGTCGGATGTCGCGCACGGTGTCGATGTCGAGCAGGCGCATGAGGAACGACTCGAGTTGGGGCCAGGGGACGTTGGCGACGTCGCCGCCGGAGACGACGACGTCGCGCACGCCGGGGGTGCGCTTGAGGTAGTCGATCATCTGGTCTTGGCGGTCGACTGGTTTGAGCGCGAGTTTGTGCTTCTGCACCTGGGGGGTGGAGTTGCCGACGAGGTCCATGCGGGTGCAGTGGCCGCAGTACTGGGGGCAGGTGGAGACGAGTTCGGCGAGGACTTTGGTGGGGTAGCGGTGGGTGAGTCCTTCGACGACCCACATCTCGGCCTCGTGGAGCGAGTCGCGGGCGGAGTGGGGGTGGCTGGGCCAGTCGGGGTCGCGGTCGCTGTGGACGGGGATCATGTAGCGCCGGATGGGGTCGGCGAGGAAGGCCGTGGTGAAGCTCTCGGGGTCGAGGGGGGCGGTGGGCGCCATGGTGTTGATCATCTGGGGTGGCACCAGCATGGACATGGTGGCCGAGTGCTGCTGGTCGGCGGTGAGGTCTTCGTAGAAGCGGTCGGTGAGCAGGTCGCCCATGAGGGTGCGGAGCTGTTTGAGGTTCTTGACGCAGTTGACGCGTTGCCATTGGGCGTCGCGCCACTGGGTGTCGGTGACGTCGCGCCAGCCGGGGAAGCGGCGCCAGTCGGGTTCGACGAGTTCGCGGCGCTCGTAGGTGTAGGGCTGGAGGTCAGCCCGGTGCGTCGTGGGTGTGACCTCGTGCAGCGCAGTCATCCATGCTCCCAACCCGTTGAGTGGCGTGAAGATATGCTGCCAGATGACCTGTTGGACGTAAATATTTCGGCGGGGAGCGTTTGAGGCGTCCGCTGCGTTGAGGTGGGTATGCGCGTGTTGGCGGTACTGCTCATCGGCCTCGCGGTCGAGGTCACGGCCCTGGTGGCGGCGTTCGACGCCTGGGGTCTGCTCCCGACCCTGGGTCTGCTGGTCCTGGGCGCGGTGGTGGGCTCGGCGCTGATGCGCCGGGAGGGCGCGCGGACGATGGGCGCGTTCTCGGAGGCGTTGCGGGCGCGGCGCGCGCCGCACCAGGAGATCGCGGACGGGGTGCTGATCGCGGCGGCGGGGTTCCTGATCGTCGTGCCGGGGTTCGTGAGCGATGTGGCGGGTCTGTTCCTGCTGTTCCCTCCGACGCGGCGGTTGATCAGCCGGCGGATGGCGCGGCGGGCGGAGGAGCGGGAGCGGGCGATGGTGTTGAACGTCCGCTACGGGCGTGACCCGATGGCCGGTGGTGTGGTGGTGGACGGCGCCGTCGTGGACGGCGCGGTGGTGGACGGCCCGGTGGTCGACGGTGGCGTGGTCGGCGGCGCGGTGGTGGACGGCGCCGTGGTGGACGGCGCCGTGGTGGACGCGCGGTCGCGGCAGCGGCGGGAGCCCCGCGAGTTGCCGTGACCGTTTCGGCGGCCACGGCGCGGGAGTTCGCCGCTAGCCTGTCCCTTCCCCGTTGATCTCCGGAAGGGGCGACCGTGGCCACCCTGTACCGCGCGATGTGGAACGACGACCGGCCGAGCCTGGTGGACGACGTGCGGCGCACCGTCCTGGAGTGGGTGGACTTCAAGAGCGGTGGCCAGGTCGAGCGGCTGCTGGGCTCGGGGAGCACCAAGGACGGCGCGATGCGCCTGAAGGTCGAGCACGAGCAGGACCACCGCGACGGCGCGTCGGTGCGCTCGGCGCTGCGGGTGTCGTTCGTGGAGTCGCAGGAGAACGGGTCGCAGTGGATCATGAGGGTGCGCGGCTGGGTGTGCTCGCGTGATGACGGTCCGGGCACGGACGGGTGGCTGTGGACCGATGTCGACGCGGTGAGCCACGACTCGCTGGACGGCGTGACGATCGCCGCGCCGCGGTTCGTGCGCTCGCTGCTGGCGGAGGGCGGTCGACCGCGGCGGGGTGACGTGCCGTTGTCGGCGTCGGTGTTGTCGTTCGAGGGTGATTCGGGCGCCGAGGCGCTGGCGGAGCTGGTGACGGACGTGCGGCGGGACGTGCCGGTCGTCGTGTTCGCGCCGTTGCCGCCGGGGTTCCACCACGTGGGGCTGCCTCCGGGGGTCACCGCGCACCTGCAGTTCGAGCGGGTGGTGGAGCGAGCGTCGGCGATGGTGGCGGGGATGGCCGCGGTGTGCCGCCTGGACGAGGCGGGGATGGTGGCGTTCGGGTCGATCGTCGGGCCGGAGCACGGCGTGCGGGATGGCGCGTTCCGGATCTACCTGCCGGACATGGATCCGGCGGTCGACGAGCCGTGGCGTCACCGGTACACGGTGCCGGCGCGGTTCCTCCGGTACCGGGAGGGTGCGGGCGGGATCATCAGCCGGGCGATCTCGCGGCGTGCGGGCGCGCGTCGGGCGCCGGCGAGTTACGAGGTGGCGGCGCGGTTCCTGGATTCGGTGAAGGAGGCCGTGCCGGCGGACGCGGCGCAGTTGTTGGAGATGTACGAGGAGGAGAACGCCGAGCTGCGCGGCCAGGTGGCGACCCAGGACCACCGGTACCAGGACTTGTTGGAGGACCACGAGCTGTTGGAGAGCGAGCACGCCCGGTTGCGGGCGGAGTTGGCGACGGCGCGTCGGAAGCTCGCGCTGGTGGAGCCGCGGTTGTGGGAGGAGCGGCCGGCGGAGGTGTTGGCGGTGGTGGCCGCGACGCCGCCGGACCACGCGGACTCGCCGGGTGAGGCGGCGCGGTTGGCGCAGACCCACCTGGGCGTCCACCTGCGGGTGCCGGACGGCGCGCTCGTGGACCTGGATCTGATCGACAACGCGGTCGAGTCGCGGGCGTGGGGGCAGACGGCGTGGCGGGCGTTCCTGGCGCTGCACGCCTACGGGGAGGCGTTGCGGGACGCCGAGCACGATCCGGGGTCGTTCTGGACGTGGTGCGAGAACTCGGGGCACCCGCACGCGTGGACGGCGACGCCGAAGAAGTTGGCGATGGGGGAGAGCGAGTCGGTGCGGTCGTCGGCGAAGCTGCGCCGGAAGCGGATCTTCGAGGTGGACCGGTCGGTGGACGCGTCGGGTCGGATGTTCATGGAGATGCACATCAAGATCGCCGAGGGCGGCGGGATGCTCGCTCCGCGGATCTACTTCGTGCCCGTGCGTGATCAGGGGAAGGTGCACGTGGGGTACTTCGGTCCGCACAAGAACGTGCCGAACACGCTGGCCTGACGGGTCGGGCGCCCGCCGTCCGGGGGTGGCCGAGGTGTCAGATCCGGGTGTCTGGGTACGTGAGACGGCATGACCGTCATCGGTGTGCACGCTTCACACGAGCAGGTTCACCCGTCCGCGTTGCTGGCCGCGGTGCGTCGGGCGGAGGAGGTCGGGTTCGACGCGGCGATGAGCTCGGACCACTTCTCGCCGTGGAGCGCCCGTCAGGGGCAGTCGGCGTTCGCGTGGTCGTGGCTGGGCGCGGCGATGCAGGCGACGGGGGTGCCGTTCGGCGTGGTGAACGCGCCGGGGCAGCGGTACCACCCGGCGATCATCGCGCAGGCGATCGGCACGTTGGGGGCGATGTTCCCGGGCCGTTTCTGGGCGGCGCTGGGCAGCGGTGAGGCGAGCAACGAGCACATCACCGGTGATCCGTGGCCGCGCAAGGACGTGCGGAACGCGCGGTTGCGGGAGTGCGTGGACGTGATCCGGGCGTTGCTGGCGGGGGAGGAGGTCACGCACGACGGCCTGGTGCGGGTGGACCGGGCGCGGTTGTGGACGAGGCCGGAGGAGCCGCCGCCGCTGGTGGGCGCGGCGGTGAGCGAGGCGACGGCGCGGTGGTGCGCGGAGTGGTCGGACGGGCTGATCACGGTGAACGCGCCGGCGGAGCAGCTCAAGCGGATGGTCGGCGCCTATCGGGACGCGGGCGGCCGGGGGCCGCTGTACCTGCAGGTGCACCTGAGCTGGGCGGAGTCGGAGGACGAGGCGCGGGCGTTGGCGCACGAGCAGTGGCGCAGCAACGTGTTCGGTCCGCCGGTGTGCTGGGACCTGGAGACGGCGGAGCACTTCGACGTGGTGTCGCAGGACGTGACGGTGGAGCAGGTGGCGCGGGTGGTGAACGTGTCGGCGGACCTGGGGCGGCACGTGGCGGTGCTGCGGGAGTACGTCGACCTGGGGTTCGACGGGTTGTTCCTGCACCACGTGGGTCGTGAGCAGGAGGCTTTCCTGGAGGCGTTCGGCGCGCGGGTGCTGCCGGAGGTGCGGGCGTGAAGCTGACGAGGACCGCGGACCTGTGGTGGAAGAACGCCGTCGTGTACTGCCTGGACGTGGAGACGTTCCACGACTCCGACGGCAGCGGGTGCGGTGATTTCCGGGGTGCGGCGCAGCGGATCGACCACCTGCACCGGTTGGGTGTGACGTGCGTGTGGTTGATGCCGTTCTTCCCGACGCCGGAGCGGGACGACGGGTACGACATCACCGACTTCTACGGGGTGGACCCGCGGCTGGGGACGTTGGGCGATTTCGTGGAGTTCGTGCGCACGGCCCGCGACCGCGGCATCCGGGTGATCGCGGACCTGGTGGTGAACCACACGTCGGACCAGCACCCGTGGTTCCAGAGCGCGCGGGACCCGGAGTCGCCGTTCCACGACTGGTACGTGTGGCGGGACCAGCCGCCGCCGGACGCGGAGAAGGGCGTGGTGTTCCCCGACAAGGAGAAGTCGCTGTGGACCTACGACCGGAAGGCGAAGAAGTACTACCTGCACCGGTTCTACAAGCACCAGCCCGACCTGAACGTGGCGAACCCGAAGGTGCGCGACGAGATCGCGCGGGTGATGGGGTTCTGGATGGAGCTGGGGCTGTCGGGGTTCCGGGTGGACGCGGTGCCGTTCCTGCTGGAGGCGCCGGTGGAGGAGCTGCCGGACCCGCACGACTACCTGGGCGACCTGCGGGCGTTCCTGTCGCGCCGCAACGGCGAGGCGGTGCTGCTGGGCGAGGTGAACCTGCCGTACGCGGAGACGATGAAGTTCTTCGGGCAGAGCGACGGGGTGGGTGACGAGCTGCACCTGTGCTTCGACTTCATCGGCATGCAGCAGATGTACCTGTCGTTGGCGCGGCAGGACGCGGGGCCGTTGACGCACGCGTTGACGGAGCGGCCGGAGCCGCCGCGGGACTGCCACTGGGCGACGTTCGTGCGCAACCACGACGAGCTGACGTTGGACAAGTTGACCGTGCCGGAGCGGCAGGAGGTGTTCGACGCGTTCGGCCCGGACGAGGACATGCAGCTGTACGGGCGGGGTCTGCGGCGTCGGCTGCCGGGGATGCTGGGGCACGACATGCGGCGGATCAGGATGGTGTACAGCCTGCTGTTCTCGCTGCCGGGCACGCCGGTGCTGTTCTACGGGGAGGAGGTCGGCATGACCGAGGACCTGTCCGTGGAGGGCCGGGAGGCGGTGCGGACGCCGATGTGGTGGGACGCGGTGGCGGAGCAGCGGCGCGACCCGGAGTCGTTGCTGGCGTGGACGCGGTTGCTGGTCGAGCGGTACCGGGAGTGCCCGGAGCTGGCGTGGGGCACGTTCAAGGTGATGGACACGGCGGATTCGGCGGTGTTCGCGCACCGGTGCGACATCGACGGCGGCACGGTCGTCGCGGTGCACAACCTCGCCGACCGGGACATCGAGGTGGAGCTGTCCGATCTGGACGGTGAGCTGACCGATGTGCTGGTGGACGGGACGGTGCCGGTGAAGGACGGCAAGGCGCGGGTGGAGCTGGGCCCGTACGACTGCCGGTGGTTCCGTCAGGTGAGCCGGTAGCCGTGCGCGGGCCGGTTGGCCATGCCGTAGCGGGGGAGGACCTCGGCCTTGCCGACGGTGACGAGGTGTTCGAGGTAGCGGCGGGCGCTGACGCGGGACAGCCCGGCGCGATCGCCGACCTCCTGGGCGGACAGGTCGGTGTCGCTGCCGCGCAGGGCGTCGACGACGAGCCTCAGCGTCACCGGTGACAGGCCCTTGGGCAGGGCGGCTCGGGGCCGGTGCTGGAGGAGCTGGTCGACCTCGTCCTGGTCGAGCCACGGGCCGAGGCGCTGGACCTCGGCGCGGCGGGCGAGGTATTCGCGCATGCGGTCGAGGAACGCGGCGCGGGTGAACGGTTTGACGAGGTAGTGGTCGACGCCGCGGGACATGGCCTGGCGGACGGTGTCGCGTTCGCGGGCGGCGGTCACGGCGATCACGTCGACCGGCGGGCCGGGTCGGGCCCGCAGCCGCGCCAGCACCTCCAGGCCGGACATGTCGGGCAGGTGGATGTCGAGCAGCACGAGGTCGGGGCGCAGGGCCTCGACGGCGCGCAGCGCCTCGCCGCCGCCGTGGGCCTCGCCGACGACGGTGAAGTCGGGCAGGGCGTCGAGGAAACCGCGGTGGACGGCGGCGACGGCGAAGTCGTCGTCCACGACGAGGGTGCGGACGGTCATCGGGCGGCCTCCGGCAGCCACACGTCGAACGACGCGCCGCCGAGTTCGGACTCCGTGACGCGGACCCGGCCGCTGCGGCGGGTGACCACGCGGGACACCAGGGCCAGGCCGATGCCGCGGCCGTGCGCGCCGCGGGGCGCTTTGGAGCTGACGCCGAGGGTGAAGATGCGGGCGCGGTCGGACTCGTCGACGCCCGGTCCGTCGTCGTCCACGACGACCCGCACGCCGCGCGGTTCGGTGCGGACGAGGACGCGGACGGTGCCGCCGGCGGTGACCGCGTCCACGGCGTTGTCGACCAGGTTGCCCAGGACGGTGAGCGCGTCGTCGCCGGTGCGGGCGTCGACTGCGGTGGCGGGGTCGAGGCGCAGGGCGACGCCGCGTTCGTGGGCGGTCGACGACTTGGCGAGCAGCAGCGCGGCGAGGGCGGGGTCGGTCATGGCGCCGCCGATGATGTCGGAGGTGACCGAGCCGGTGCCGCCGACGCGTTCGATGTAGCGGACGGCGTCCTCGCGGCGGTCGAGTTCGACCAGGCCGCCGATGACGTGCAGGTGGTTGGTGAACTCGTGGGCCTGGGCGCGGAGGACCTCGGTGACGGTGCGCTGCCCGTCGAGTTCGCGCAGCGCGTCGTGCAGCTCGGTGCGGTCGCGGAGGGTGAGGACGACGCCCACGGGGCGGCCGCGGGTCTTGGCGGTGGTGCGGTTGGCGACCAGGACGCGTTCGCCGGCCAGGACGAGCCGGTCGGTGACGTCGTCGGGGTCGCGGACGAGGTCGAGCAGGCCGCCGGCCTCCAGGACGGCGGCGGCGGGCCGGCCGGTGGGGTCGTCGGCGAGGTCGAGCAGCCGCATCGCCTCGTCGTTGACGAGCACGAGGCGTTCCCGGTCGTCCACGGCGACGACGCCCTCGCGGATGCCGTGCAGCATGGCGTGCCGGGTTTCGAGGAGCTGCGCGATCTCGTCCGGTTCGAGGCTGAACGTGCGGGTCCGCACCATGCGGGTGACCAGGGCCGCGCCGAGGACGCCGACCAGGGCGGCGGCGGCGAGCCAGCCGATCAGCTCCGGCAGGTCCTCGGCGAGGTCCGCGGCGAGCTGGCTCTCCAGGATGCCGACCGACGCCATGCCGATGATGTCGCCGGCGGGGGAGCGGATGGGGACCTTCGCGCGCAGCGACGTGCCCAGCGTGCCCGTCTCGGTGCCGACGAACACCTGCCCGGCCAGGGCCGTGCGGGGGTCGGTGGACACCTTCTCGCCGATGCGCGCCGGGTCCGGGTGGGCGTAGCGGACGCCGTCGCGGTCGGTGACGACGACGTAGGTGACGTCGGACGCCTTGCGGAGCAGCTCGGCCAGCGGCTGGATCGTCGCCGCCGGGTCGGGGGAGGTGAACGCGTCCACGACCGTGGGCAGGCGGGCGACGCTCTCGGCGACCGACAGCATCCGGTCCTTGTAGGCCTCGCGGATGCGGTCGCTCTGCATCTTCGCCGCCAGCAGCCCCGCCGCGCACGTCGTGGCCAGCACGATGACCACCTGCAACACGAGCAGGCTGACACCGAGGGGCACCGTGCGGCGACGCATGGCAGGCATTCTGGCCCACCTCGCGAGGGGGCGGCCATGACCTAAACGACCAATACGGCCCTTACGACCGTTGCCCCCTGCCGCGGCGGCGGCGCTCCTAGCGTTCCCGGCCACCGGAGCGACGGCGCTCCGGGTGGAACGTGGAGGACCCGATGGCAGGACAGCGCATCCGACTTCTCACGGCGGCGGCCGCCGCGGGCCTGGTGCTCGCGGGCTGCGGCGCCGGTGGCGGCGCGGGCGGGGTGT
>NZ_JBHTLK010000039.1:0-39789 GCF_042678885.1 Saccharothrix hoggarensis | reverse complement strand
GAGGGCGGGCCGGCCCAGGTAGCCGCGGGCCAGCGACGCGCCCGCGATGTACAGCTCCCCCGGCACGCCGGTCGGCGTGGGCCGCAGGCGCGCGTCCAGCACGTACGCCCGGGTGCCCGCGAACGGCTTGCCGATCGGCACCGGGCCGGACGGCAGCGGCACGCCGGCGGGCACGCGGTGCTGGGTGCAGTTGACCGTGGCCTCGGTGGGTCCGTAGACGTTGACCACGTCCGCGTCCGGGTGGGCGCGGCGCCAGGCCGCGACCGCCTCGCCCAGCAGCGCCTCGCCGCCCAGCAGCAGCTCGCCGCTGGGCGAGTACGCGTCGGGCAGCGCGGTCAGCAGCGGGAGGTGGCTCGGGGTGGCCTTGAGGAACGTGGCCGGTCGGGCGGCGAGGGCGGCGGACGTCCCGGCGGACTCCTCCAGCGCGGCGACGTGCACGCAGCCGCCCACCACCAGCGGCGTGTAGAGGGCCGTCACGGTGAGGTCGAACGACACCGGCGAGTGCAGCACCGCCGCGCCGGTCGCGCTCGGGTAGGCGGCGGCCGTCCAGCCCAGGTAGTCCGCGACCGACCGGTGTTCCACCACCACGCCCTTGGGCCTGCCGGTGGAGCCGGACGTGTAGATGACGTACGCGGGGTGCCCCGGGCGCAGCGGGGAGCGGCGGTCGGCGTCGGTGGGCGCGGTGACCGGGAAGGTCCGCAGGTCGAGGTCGGCCGGCCGGAGCGTCGGCACGTCCGCGCCGGGCACGCCGTCGCCGATCAGCAGCAGCGGCGCGGCGTCGTCGAGGACGTGGCGCAGGCGGTCCACCGGGTGGTCCGGGTCGAGCGGCAGGTACGCGGCGCCCGACTTGAGCACGGCGAGCAGCGTGACGACCAGGTCGACCGAGCGGGGCAGGGCCAGCGCGACGATCTCGCCGGGCGCGGCGCCGTGCCGGATGAGCAGGTGCGCCATCGCGTTGGCGCGCTCGTCCAGCTGCCGGTAGGTCAGCTCCTGGTGGGCCGGGCCGGTGCCACCGGTGACGGCGACGGCGTCCGGGGTGCGGGCCACCTGGGCCTCGACCAGCTCGGCGACCGGGACGACCGGCACGTCGTGGGCGGCGCTGTTCCACCGCGCCAGCGCGTCGTGCCGCTCGGCGTCGTCGAGGAGGTCCAGCGCGCCGATCGGCTGGTCGGGGTCGGCCGCCGCCGCGGCGAGCAGCCGTTCGAACCAGCCCGCGATCCGCTGCGCGGTGTCCTCGTCGAACAGGTCCGTGCGGTAGGCGAGCATGCCGTCCACGCCGTCCGGCGCGCCGTTCGCGTGCCGTTCGGACAGGCTCAGCGACAGGTCGAACTTCGCGCCGCCGCCGGTGGCGGGGTACGCGTCCGCCCGCAGTCCGGGCAGCGCGATGGTGGCCTCGCTGTTGTTCTGCAGCGTGAGCATCACCTGGAACAGCGGGTGCCTGGCCAGCGAGCGGCGCGGGTTCAGCACCTCCACCAGCCGTTCGAACGGCACGTCCTGGTGGGCGTACGCGGCGAGGTCGGTGTCCTTGGCGCGGTCGAGCAGCTGCCGGAACGTCGGGTCGCCGCTCGTGTCCGTGCGCAGCACGAGGGTGTTGACGAAGAAGCCGACCAGGTCGTCCAGCGCGTCGTCGGTGCGGCCCGCGACCGGCGTGCCGATCGGGATGTCCGTGCCCGCGCCGAGCCGGGTCAGCAGGGCCGCGAACGCCGACTGCAGCACCATGAACGTGCTCGCGCCGGCAACACGGGCCAGGTCGGCGAGCCGGGCGTGGGTGCGCGGGTCGAGCCACACCGGCACGCGGCCGCCGCGGTGGTCCGGCGTCGCCGGGCGGGGCCGGTCGGTCGGCAGGTCGAGCTGGTCGGGCACGCCGGCGAGCTGCTCCGACCAGTAGGCGAGCTGGGTGGCGATGAGGCTGTCGGGGTCGTCCTCGCGACCCAGCAGCTCGTGGTGCCACAACGCGTAGTCGGCGTACTGGACGGGCAGCGGCGCCCACTGCGGCGCGCCGCCGGTCGCCCTGGCCCGGTAGGCGTGGGACAGGTCGCGGGCCAGCGGGGACATCGACCAGCCGTCCGCCGCGATGTGGTGCAGCACGAGGACCAGCACGTGCTCGCCCTCGGCGACGTGCAGCAGGTGGGCGCGCAGCGGCGGTTCGGTGGTGAGGTCGAAGCCCGCCCTGGCGGCGGTGGCGATCGCGTCGTCCACCGCGTCGCGCGGCACGTCCGCGATGGACAGCTCGACCTCGCGGGCGGCCAGCACGGCCTGGCGCGGCGTGCCGTCGTCGCCCTCGGGGAAGACGGTGCGCAGTGCCTCGTGCCGGCCGACGACGTCGGACAGGGCGGACCGCAGCGCGCCGCGGTCCAGCTCGCCGGTCAGGCGCAGCGCCACCGGCATGACGTACGCGTCGGCCTGGCCGCCCATCCGGTTGAGGAACCACAGCCGGCGCTGGGCGAACGACAGCGGCACGACCTTGGGGCGGCGGCGGGCCACGACCGCGCTCCTGGTCCGCCTGCCCCGGTCGAGGCGGGTGGCGAGGGCGGCGACCGTCGGCGCGTCGAACAGGGTCCGGATGGCCAGCTCCACGCCGAGTTCGGAGCGGATGCGGCTGACCAGGCGGGTGGCGAGCAGCGAGTGCCCGCCGAGGTCGAAGAAGCCCTGGTCCGCGCCGACCTCGTCCACGCCGAGCACTTCGGCGAACAGCGCGGCGAGCGCCTTCTCGTCCTCTGTGGACGGTGCGCGTCCGGCGGCGGCCGATCGGTCCGGCGCGGGCAGCGCCTTGCGGTCCAGCTTGCCGTTGGGCGTCACGGGGAACGCGTCCACGACGACGAACGAGGCGGGCACCATGTACTCGGGCAGCGTGCGGGCGACGAGCGCGCGCAGCTCGGCGAGGTCGGGCTCCGCGCCGGCGGCCGGCAGGACGTAGCCGACGAGCCGCCGGTCGCCCGGCCGGTCCTCGCGGGCGATCACGTGGACCTGCTCGACGGCCGGGTCCGCCGCGAGGACGGACTCGATCTCGCCCAGCTCGATCCGGAAGCCGCGGATCTTCACCTGCTCGTCGGCCCGGCCGACGAACTCCAGCACGCCGTCGGCGGTCCAGCGGGCCAGGTCGCCGGTCCGGTACAGGCGGGAGCCGCCGGTCTCGAACGGGTTGGCCACGAACCGCTGCGCGGTGAGGGCGGGCCGGCCCAGGTAGCCGCGGGCCAGGCCGTGACCGGCCACGTACAGCTCCCCGGCGACGCCCGGCGGGACGGGCCGCAGCGCGGCGTCCAGCACGTAGCACCGCAGGTTCACCACGGGCGTGCCGATGGGCGGGGTGCCGCCGGGCACGAGCGGTCCGCTGATCGCCGAGGCGACGGTGGTCTCGGTGGGCCCGTAGCCGTTGATCATGGTGCGGCCGGCGGCCCAGCGCTGCACGAGCTCGGCCGAGCACGCCTCGCCGGCCGTGATCAGCAGACCGTCGGGCAGGAGGTCGGCGTCGGCCGCGGTGTCGGCCAGGGCGACCGGCGGCAGCGTGGCGTGGGTGATGGCGTGCTCGCGCAGCACGGTGGCCAGCGGTTCGCCCGGCATCATCCGCTCGGGTTCCGCCAGCACGAGGGCGCCGCCGGAGAACAGGCCCATGACGTACTCCCAGAACGCCGCGTCGAAGCTCGGCGAGGCGAACTGGAGCGTCCGGGTGCCGGGGCCGACGCCGAGCCGTTCGGTGTGCGTGCGGACCATGCTGGCGACACCGGTGTGGGTGACCACGACGCCCTTGGGGCGTCCCGTGGAACCGGAGGTGTAGATGACGTACGCGGGGTGCGCGGGGACGTGCGGCGCGACGCGGTCGGCGTCGGTCGGGTCGGTCGCCGGGAAGGCGCTCGCGTCCACGTCGTCGAGGACTAGCCGCGGCACGTCGGAGACACCGGCGATGACGTGGTCGGCCGCGGCGTCCACGAGCGCCAGCACGGGCCGCGCGTCCTCGACCATGTAGGCGATGCGGTCCGCCGGGTAGTCGGCGTCCACGGGCAGGTAGGCCGCGCCCGCCTTGCTCACCGCGAGCAGCGCCGTGACCAGCTCGATCGACCGGCCGCCCGCGACGGCGACGATGGCCTCCGGTCCGACGCCGCGCCCGATCAGCAGGTGCGCCAGCCGGTTCACCCGCTCGTTCAGCGCGCCGTAGGACAGCGTCCGCTCCCCCATGACCAGCGCGGGCGCGTCCGGGGTGCGGGCGGCCTGCGCCTGGAACAGCTCGCCGATCGTGGCGGGCGGCACGTCGGCCGCGGTGTCGTTCCACTCCCGCACGATCCGGGCGCGCTCGGCCGCCGACAGGACGTCGATCCGGCCGACGGCCTGGTCGGCGTCCGCGGTGAGGCCGTCGAGGACGCGCACCAGGCGGTCCATCGTGGACTCGACCCACTCCGGCCGGAACAGGTCGGTCCGGTACGACAGGCGCAGCTGGAACTCGCGGCCGGCGACGCCCGCCGCGCAGCTGAGCGGGTAGTGCGTGCCGTCCTTGCCGGGCACGCCCCGGATGCGCAGGCCGGCGATCGTGGCCGCGTCCTCGTCCGACTCGACCGGGTAGTTCTGGAACACCGTCACGGTGTCGAACAGCCGCTGGTAGCCCGCCATCTGCTGAACCTCGGCGAGGCTCACGTACTGGTGCGGCATCAGGTCGGCCTGGGTGCCCTGCACGCGGCGCAGCACGTCCACGACCGGCTCGTCCTGGCTCCACCGCACCCGCACGGGCAGGGTGTTGATGAACAGGCCCACCATGGACTCGATGCCGGTGACCTCCGGCGGCCGGCCCGCGACCGTGCTGCCGAACACCACGTCGGACCGTCCGGTGAGCACGCCCAGCAGCAGTCCCCACGCGCCCTGGAACAGCGTGTTGACGGTGAGGCCGCGTTCCCGGGCGCAGCGGTGCACCCGGTCGGACAGGTCGGTGGGCAGCACGCGGATCAGCGTGTCCGGGCGGCCCGGCGCGGCGCCCGGGTCGGCGGGCACCAGCAACGTCGGCTCGTCCAGCCCGCCCATCGCGTCGCGCCACGCGGCGTCGGCGACGGACTTGTCCTGACGGGCGATCCACTCCAGGTAGTTCTTGTACGGCGTCACGGGCGGGAGGCTGTTCTCGTCGCCGTACAGCTCGAACAGCTCCCGCACCACGATCGGCATGGACCAGCCGTCGAGCAGCAGGTGGTGCTTGGACAGCGCGAGCCGGAACCGGCCGGGCGCCAGGCGGAACACGGCGAACCGCACCAGCGGCGGGCTGGACAGGTCGAACCGGGTGGCCCGGTCGGCCGCGTGGCGCGCGGTCAGCTCCGCCTGCTGCGCCACCGGGTCGAGCGCGGCCAGGTCGACCTGCTGCCACGGGACGGTGAACTTGCGCGGGATGACCTGCACCGGCATGGCCAGGCCCTCGTGCTCGAAGCTCGCGCGGAGGTTGGCGTGCCGGTGCAGCAGCGCCTTCGCCGCCTGGCGCAGCCGCGCGACGTCGAGCGGACCCTCGACGTCCAGCAGGAGCTGGGACACGTAGAGGTCTTCGCCCTCGTCGTCCAGCAACGTCTGGAAGAGCAGGCCCTCCTGGAGTGGTGACAGCGGCAGGACGTCTTCGACCCTCGACCGTTTCACTGCGCGAACTCCCACTCGTCGATCGGCTCGTCCACGTCGTCGTCTTCCTCGTCCTCGTCGTCGTCGGCGGCGTCCAGCCGGGACTCGAACCGGTCGAGCTGGTCCTGCGTGACGGCGACCAGGGCGGCGTCGGACGGGGTCAGGCCGCCGATGTCGTCGCGCTCGCCGTGCGCCACCAGCCCGCGCACCGCGTCGGCGAAGCACGCCATCAGCTCCCGCACGTGCGTCTCGGCCAGGAGCGTCTGGGGCCACGACCAGATGACGACCAGGCGCGGCCCGTCGGCGTGGTCCTCGGTGATCGCGTTCACGGACAGGGTGTGCGTCAGCGGGGTCGCCGGGTCGGGCCGGCTGCCGGACACGTCCGCGCCGGCCACCATGCCCTCGTCGTTCACCGCGCCCCACGCCTTGGGCCGCTCCGACGCGCGGTACCGCCCGAGGTAGTTGAAGCTGATCTGCGGGTCGAGCAGGTCCGCGAGGCGCTCGCGCGTCCCGTGGTTGAGGAACCGCAGCAGGCCGTAGCCGATGCCGTTGTCGGGCAGCAGGCGCAGCTGCTCCTTGACCCGCTTGAGCGCGGCGCCGACGGCCGGACCGCCGTGCGCGAGCTCGATGGCGTCCACCGGGCCGGGGTCGAGCCGCACCGGGTACCGGCTGGTGAACCAGCCGACCGTGCGGGACAGGTCGACCGGCGCGCCGACGCTCGCCTCCTCGCGGCCGTGGCCTTCGAGGTCGACCATGACGGCGGTGGTGTCGTCGTCCTCGTCCTCGTCGCGGGCGGCGCGCCATCGCGTCACGGCCAGCGCCAGCGCGGTCAGCAGCACGTCGTTGACGCCCGCCTGGTACGCGCCGGGCAGCGTGGTGAGCAGCGGGGCGGTCAGGTCGGCGGGCAGGGTGTCCGTGACGAACCGGACCGTGCCCATGGTGTCGGTGGTCGGGTCCAGCGGGCGGTCGCCCAGCAGGGGGTCGTACTCGTCCTGCAGCTCGGCCCACATCCCGACCTCGGCGGCGCGCTCGGCGGTGTGCGCCTGCGCCACCAGGTGCTCGGCCCAGCGCCGGAACGACGTGCCGACCTCCGGCAGCTCCGGCGCACGGCCGGCGCGCACCGCGTCCCACGCGGCGGCGAGGTCGTCGGTGATGATCCGCCACGACACGCCGTCCACCACGAGGTGGTGCGCGACGACCAGCACCCGGCCCGGCGCGGACGGGCCCGCGTCGAACCACACCACCTGGACCATGCGGCCGGTGGCGGGGTCGGTGCGGTCCCACGCGTCGTCGCTGTGCTCGGCGATCACCCGGCGCAGCGCGGCGCCGGTCAGGCCGGTCACGTCGACGCGCCGCACGCACTCGGCGGCGGGCACCGCGCCCGGCTCCGGGATGAACGGCCGCCACTCCGAGCCGGTCGCGTCGCGGTCGAGCCGCATCCGCAGGGCGTCGTGCCGGTCGAGCACGGCTTGCAGCACCGCGACGAGCTTGTCGGTGTCCAGCCCGTCGGGCGCCTGGAGCAGGGTCGACTGGTTGTACCGGGCGATGGGGCCGCCGCGCTCGCGGAACCGGTGCAGCGCCGGGGTGAGCGCCACCTGGCCCGTCCCCTGGTCCGGCCCGGCCGAGACCACGCCGTCCAGGGTGCCCGCGCCGGCGGCCAGCGCCACCACGGTCTTGCGCTCGAACACCTGCCGCGGGGTGATCACCAGGCCGGCCTTGCGGGCCCGGCTCACCAGCTGGATGGAGACGATGCTGTCGCCGCCCAGCTCGAAGAAGTTGTCGTCGATGCCGACCGAGCCGGCCGCGAGGCCGAGGACGTCGGCGAACAGCCCGCAGAGGACTTCCTCGTTGTGGTCGCGCGGACCGCGGCCGGTGGACACCGGTGTGAGGTCCGGCGCGGGCAGCGCCTTGCGGTCCAGCTTGCCGTTCGGGGTCAGCGGCAGCTCGTCGAGCACCACGAACGCCGACGGCACCATGTAGTCCGGCAACGCCGCCGCGACGTGCTCGCGCACCGCCGCCGGGTCCGGCTCCGCGCCGTCGCCGACGAGGTAGGCCACCAGCCGCCGGTCGCCGGGCCGGTCCTCGCGGACGACCACGGACGCGGTCGCCACGGCCGGGTGGCCCACCACGACCGACTCGATCTCGCCGAGCTCGATCCGGAAGCCGCGGATCTTCACCTGGTCGTCGGCCCGGCCGACGAACACCAGGTCGCCGTCCGCCCGGCGCTTGCCGAGGTCGCCGCTGCGGTACATGCGGGAACCGGGCGGGCCGTACGGGTTGGCCACGAACCGCTCGGCGGTCAGCGGGAACCGGTTGAGGTAGCCGCGGGCGGTCTGGCTGCCCGCCACGTACACGTCGCCCGTCACGCCGGGCGGCACCGGCCGCAGCGCCGCGTCGAGGACGTAGATGTCGATGTTGTCGAACGGGCGGCCGACCGCGAGCGCGCCGCCCGGCAGGTCCGTGCCCGGCTCGATCCGGTGCTCCGAGGCGTTCACCGTCGTCTCGGTCTGGCCGTAGACGTTGAGCACGGTGAGCTGCGGCTTGCGGGCCCGCAGGTCCGCCAGCGCCTCGCCGAGCAGCATCTCGCCGCCCAGCAGCAGGTGCCCGCTCGGGGAGAACTCGTCCGGCAGCGCCGCCAGCAGCGCGACGTGGCTCGGCGTGGCCTTGAGGAACGTGACCTCGCGCTCGGTCAGCACCGACCGCACCTGCTCGTCGTCCTCCAGCGCCGCCAGCAGCACCGTGCCGCCCGCGACCAGCGTCGTGTAGAGGCCGGTGACGGTGAGGTCGAAGGAGATCGGCGAGTGCAGCAGGGTCAGTCCCGCCGTGCTCGGGTACTTCGCCGTCGTCCAGGCGAGGTACGCGGACAGGGCGGCGTGCTCGATGATCACGCCCTTGGGGCGGCCGGTGGAGCCGGACGTGTAGATGACGTACGCCGGGTTGGCGGGCGACGCGGGGCTGATGCGGTCGGCGTCGGCCAGGTCGGCCGACGACCGGCTCTCGACGTCCGCGATGACGGCGGGGTCGTCGAGCAGCAGCCGCGGGGTGTCGGACTCCAGCTCGGGCAGGTCCGTGGTGGACGAGGTGAGCAGCAGGGTCGGCGCGGTGTCGGCGAGCATGAACCGGATGCGGTCGGCCGGGTACTCGGGGTCGACGGGCAGGTACGCGGCTCCGGACTTCAGCACGGCGAGCAGCGCGACGACCATGTCGACGGACCGGGGCAGCGCGATGGCGACGTACCGCTCCGGGCCGGCGCCGTGCCCGACGAGCACGCGGGCCAGCCGGTTCGCCCTGGCGTTGAGCTGGGCGTAGTCGACGGAGTCGGCGCCGCAGATCAGGGCGGTGGACGTCGGGTCGGACGCCGCGCGGGCCTGGAACCGGTCCGGCAGCGTCACCACGGGGACGTCGCGGCGCGGGCCGTTCCAGTCGACCAGCAGCCGCCGGCGCTCGTCCGCGTCGAGCAGTTCGACGTCGCCGACGCGGGTGTCCGCGCTCGCGACCATCGCCCGCAGCACGCGGGTCAGCCGCCGGCCCAGCGCCGTGACGGTCTCCTCGTCGAACAGGTCCAGCGCGTAGTCGATGCTGCCGTGCAGGCCGGCGGGCTCGCCGTCCGGGCCGGTGCGCTCCTCGAACCCGAACGACAGGTCGAACTTCGAGGTGCTGATGCCCGCGTCGCGCGGGCTGACGTCCAAGCCGGGCAGGCCGAAGTCGGCGACCGGGTTGTTCTCCAGCGTGAGCATCGCCTGGAACAGCGGGTGCCGCGACAGCGAGCGGTCCGGCGCGAGCGCGTCGACCAGCCGCTCGAACGGCACGTCCTGGTGCGCGAACGCGGCCAGGTCGGCCTCCCGGACGCGGTTCAGCAGCTCGCGGAACGTCGGGTCGCCGGAGGTGTCGGTGCGCAGCACCAGCGTGTTGATGAAGAACCCGACCAGCTGGTCGAGCGCGTCGTCCGTGCGGCCCGCGACGACCGTGCCGATCGGCAGGTCGACGCCCGCGCCGACCCTGGTCAGCAGCGCGCCCAGCGCCGCCTGCAACGCCATGAACAGGCTGGTGCGGGTGCCGCGGGCCAGCGCGAGCAGGTCGCGGTGCAGGTCGGCGTCGAGGTCGAGCCGGACCGTGCCGCCCGCGAAGTCCGTCTCCGCCTGGCGGGTCCGGTCGGTCGGCAGCTCCAGCTGCTCCGGCAGGCCGCGCAGCGCGTCCTGCCAGAACGCGAGCTGACGGCTCAGCGCGCTGTCCGGGTCGTCGTCGGCGCCGAGCACGTCGTGCTGCCACAGCGTGTAGTCCGCGTACTGCACGGGCAGCGGCGCCCAGCTCGGGGCGTTCCCCGCCGCACGGGCCTCGTAGGCGGTGGACAGGTCGCGGGCCAGCGGCTGCATCGACCAGCCGTCGGCGGCGACGTGGTGCATGACGAGCAGGAGGACGTGCTCCCGCGCGCCGACCGCGAACAGGTGCGCCCGCACCGGCAGTTCGACGGCCAGGTCGAAGCCCTTGCCCGCCGCCTCGGCCAGCGCACCGTCCACTTCGGACTGCGCGACCTCGGTGACGATCAGCTCGGGCCGTGCCTCGGCGGCCGGGACGACCTCCTGGTGCGGCGTGCCGTCCACGTCGGGGAACCGGGTGCGCAGGGTCTCGTGCCGGTCGACCAGGTCGCCCAGCGCCGCGTGCAGCGCCGTGACGTCGAGGTCGCCGGACAGGCTCAGGGTGAGCGGCATGTTGTACGCCGCCGAACGCTCCTCGAAGCGGTTGAGGAACCACAGCCGGCGCTGGCCGAACGACAGCGGGACGCGGTCGGGGCGCGGCATCGGCCGGACGGCCGTGCGCGCGCTCTCCGCGCCACGCAGCCGGAGCGCGAGCGCGGCCACCGTGGGCGCCTCGAACAGGGTCCGGATCGGCACCTCGACGCCGAACGTCGAGCGCAGGCGGCTCACCAGCCGGGTCGCGAGCAGCGAGTGGCCGCCCAGGTCGAAGAACCCGTCGTCCACGCCGACCGACGGCACGCCCAGCACCTCGGCGAACAGTCCGCAGAGGATCTCCTCGGCCGGGTCGCGCGGCGCACGGCCGGCGCCGGCGCCGGTGAACTCGGGCGCGGGCAGGGCCTTGCGGTCGAGCTTCCCGTTCGCCGTCAGCGGCAGCGCGTCCAGCCGCACGAACGCGGCGGGCACCATGTAGTCCGGCACCGAGGCCGCGACGTGCGCCCGCAGCGCCGCCTGGTCGAGCGCCCCGCCGCCCGAGGGGACGACGTACGCGACGAGCCGCTTGTCGCCGGGCTGGTCCTCCCGCACGACCACCGCGACGTCGCCGGTGCTCTCGTGCGCGCCCAGCACCGCCTCGATCTCGCCGAGCTCGATGCGGAAGCCGCGGATCTTGACCTGCTCGTCGGCGCGGCCGACGAACTCCAGCGCGCCCGCCGCCGTCCACTTCGCCACGTCGCCGGTGCGGTACATGCGCACGCCGGGCGTGCCGAACGGGTCGGCGACGAACCGGTGCGACGTCAGGCCGGGCCGGCCGTGGTAGCCGCGGGCCAGGCCCTCGCCGGACACGTACATCTCGCCCGCGACACCGGGCGGGGTCGGCCGCAGCGACCGGTCCAGCACGTACACCCGGAGGTCCGGGATGGCGCGCCCGATCATGCTGCCGGGGCTCGCGGCCGCCGTGGGCTCGTCCAGCGCGAGGTAGCTCACGTGGACCGTGGTCTCGGTGATGCCGTACATGTTCACGAGCACGGGCGCGTCGTCGCCGTGCCGCGCGTACCAGTCCGACAGCCGCCACAGGTCCAGCGCCTCGCCGCCGAACACCACGCACCGCAGCGCCAGGCCGCGGCCCAGGTCCGGGTTCTCCCGGTCGGCGCGCATGAGCTGGTAGAACGCCGACGGGGTCTGGTTCAGCACGGTGACGCGCTCGCGCACGAGCAGGCGCAGGAAGTCCTCCGGCGACCGGCTCACCGCGTGCGGGACGACGACGAGGCGTCCGCCGTGCAGCAGCGGGCCCCACAGCTCCCAGACGGAGAAGTCGAAGGCGTAGGAGTGGAACAGGGTCCACGCGTCATCCGGGCCGAAGTCGAACCAGTGCTCGGTCGAGGACAGCAGGCGCAGCACGTTGCCGTGCGGCACGACCACGCCCTTCGGCCGTCCCGTCGAGCCCGACGTGTAGATCACGTACGCGGGCCGCCGGGGGTCGATCGCCACGGACGGGCGGTCGGCGGCACGGCGGTCGAGCGCGGCGGCCGTGTCGGCGTCGTCCAGCACGACCCGCTCGACGTCGAGGTCCGGCCCGAGGGCGGCCAGGCCGTCCCGGGTGCCGACGACGAGCGCGGGCCGCGCGTCCTCGATCATGAACGCGAGCCGGTCCGCCGGGTAGTCGGGGTCGAGCGGCACGTACGCGGCGCCGGACTTGAGCACCGCGAGCACGGCGACGACCAGGTCGGCCGAGCGCGGCAGCGCCAGCGCCACGAACCGCTCCGGGCCCGCGCCGTGCTCGACGAGCAGGCCCGCCAGCCGGTTCGCGCGCTCGTCCAGCTCCCGGTACGTCAGCCGGACGTCCTCGTAGACGACGGCGGTGGCGTCGGGCGCGAGGTCGGCCTGCCGGTCGAACGCCGCGACGATCGAGTCGTGGGCCGCGGGACGCGCGCCGGTGGTGTCGTTCCACTCGTGCACGATCCGCGTCAGCTCGGCCTCGGTGAGCACGTCGACGCGCCCGACCTGCCGGTCGAACCCGTCGGCCAGGGCGTCGAACAGGTGCAGGAGCCGGTCGCCGAGCAGCCGCACGTCGTCGGCGGACAGCACCTCGGGGCGGTGGTCGAGCCGCAGGCCCAGCGAGCCGTCCTCCTCGATGCCCGCGATCAGGCTCAGCGGGTAGTGCGTGGCGTCGACCGCGGTGACCGCCGCGACCTCGACGTCGCCGGCGGCCACCCGCAGCGCGGCCGGGTCGAGCGGGTAGTTCTCGAACACCGCGATGGTGTCGAACAAGGTCGTGTGCCCGGCGATCCGCTGGATGTCGGGCAGGCCGAGGTGCTGGTGCGCCATCAGGCGGGACTGCTCGTCCTGGAGGCGTCGCAGCACGTCGGCGAACGTCCGGTCGGCGGGCAGCGTCACGCGGACCGGGAGGGTGTTGATGAACAGGCCGACCATGGACTCGACGCCGGGGATCTCCGGCGACCGGCCCGAGACGGTGGCGCCGAACACCACGTCGTCGTGGCCGGTGGAATGGGCGAGGAGCATGGCCCACACGCCCTGCACCACGGTGTTCATGGTCAGGCCGTGCCGGCGGGCCTCGTCCGCGAGGCGGCGGGTCGACGCGGCGTCGAGCGCGACGGTGTGGTGCTCGGGCGCGGCCCCGCTGTGCTCGGGGGCGTCCGGGGCGATCAGGGTCGGCTCGGCCAGCCCGCTCAGCGCGTCCGCCCACGCCTGTTCGGCGCCCGGGCGGTCCTGGCGGGCGAGCCAGGCCAGGTACTGCTTGTACGGGGTGACCGCCGGCATGCCGGCGTCGTCGCCGCGGCTCGCGTACAGCTCGAACAGCTCGCGCACCAGGATCGGCATCGACCAGCCGTCCACCAGGATGTGGTGGTTGGTCAGCACGAGCCGGTGGCGGTCCGGGCCGAGGCGGAACAGCGTGCAGCGCAGCAGCGGGGGGCGGGCGAGGTCGAAGCGGGTCGCGCGGTCGGCGGCGGTGAGCCGGTCCAGCTCGGCGGCCTGCGCGTCGGCGTCCAGCCCGGAGAGGTCGACGTCCGCCCACGGCGCCTCGACCTCGCGCGGGATGACCTGCACCGGGCGGCTCAGCTTCTCGTGGCGGAACGCGGCCCGCAGGTTCGGGTGCCTGCGCAGCAGGGCTTGGACCGCGCCGCGCATCGCGGCGCCGTCCACCGGGCCGTCCAGGTCGAACAGGAGCTGGACCGTGTACACGTCCACGCCCTGCTCGTCGTAGAGCGAGTGGAACAGCAGACCTTCCTGCAACGGCGAGAGCGGCAACACGTCCGCCAGGCCAGGCTTGGTCATCTTTCACAGCCTCCAGTCGGCGTCGAGCAGGTCGGTGGTGCCGAGTCGGTCGTGCGCCGTCGGTCGTGCGCGGTCGGTCCTGGCGGTGGTGGTGCGTCGCGGGCCGGTCCGCCCCGTGTGGTCGCGGACCGGCGCCGCGGCGCGGGCGGGCTACCAGCCCGCCGACTCGCTGACGACCTCGTACACACCGCGCAGGTTGACCATCCGGCCCAGCTCGGCCTGGTCGATGGCGATGGAGAACTGCTTCTCGAGCGACGCGAGGATCTCGATGGCGCGCAGCGAGTCCGCGCCGTGGTCCTCGTTGAACAGGCTGGTCTCGGTGACCTCTTCCGGCTCGATCTCGAGGATCTCGCAGACGATGTCCTTGATGGTGGCCATGCGCTCGTCGACAGCGGTGGTCATCTCTGGTGTCCCTTCGGTGGCGGAGCTTGGATCGCGATGCGGTGGTACCGGCGGCGTGCGGCGGGGTTCCCGCGTTCCTGCGTAGTCTTGCGGGGCCCCGCCCGGCCGGGAAGGTGCTTTTCCTGATGCTGCAACGGGTTTCGCGGGGGTGGTGCGGAAGGGTCAGCTGTGGACCAGGCTGGCGGGTCGCATGTCGGTCCAGTTGGCCTCGATGTAGTCGAGGCAGGACTGCCTCGACGCCTCGCCGTGCACCGGGCGCCAGCCCGCGGGCACGTCCACGAACGAGGGCCACAGCGAGTGCTGGTTCTCGTCGTTCACCAGCACGAAGAACGTGCCCTCGGCGTTCTCGAACGGGTTGGTCATGTCGGCACTACTCCTTGGTCTCCGGTCGGTTCCGGTGGATGTCCCGCAGCTCGTCCGCGAGGATGCGGCCGATCTCGGCCAGCGGGCCCGGTTTCATCAGGTCGGTGTGCTTGCGGTCGACCCGTCGGGTGGTGATCCGGCCGCCCACGTACGGGCGCCAGGTCTCGGGGGTCGGCGAGATGTCGACCTTGTCCAGGGTTGCCACGACCACGACCACGTCCCCGCCGTAGCGCGCCGGGACGCTCTCGTGGACCAGCTCGCGGAAGTTGGCGTAGATGCGGCCGATGGACTCGATGTGCCGCTGCTCCAGGCTGGCCAGGGAACTGCCCAGCTTGCGCAGCGTGTCGGTGACCTTCTGGTGGGTCAGGGGCTTGCGCCCCAGGTGGCGCCGGTCGAACCCGACCCAGCTGAGCAGGTCGGCCAGCACCTCCTGCTCGCCCAGCTCGGCGAGCGTCTGGCCGGGGTAGGTGTCGAGGATCGCCAGGAGCCCGACCTCCTCCCCCGCCGCTTCCAGCTGCGCGGCCATGACGTGCGCGAGGATGCCGCCCGACGAGTAGCCGACCAGGTGGTACGGCCCCTCGGGCTGCACCTCCCGGATCAGCCGGAGGTAGTCGGCGGCGGCCTCGGCGAAGCTGCCCGGCAGCGGCTCGTCGCGGTCCAGCCCGCGGGCCTGGAGCCCGTAGACCGGGAAACCGCCCTCCAGGTGCTTGATCAGCCCGGCGTAGCACCAGGCCAGCCCGCCGGCCGGGTGGACGCAGAACACGGCGGGCCGGTCGCCGAACGGCCGCAGCGGCAGCAGCACGTCCAGCGCGTCGGTGGCCCGCGCGTCCGCGTCGAGCTTGCCGACCATCGTGGCCACCGTCGGCGCCTCGAACACGGTGCGGATGGTCAGCGTGACGCCGAACGTCGACCGCACCTTGTTGATCAGCTTGGTGGCCAGCAGCGAGTGGCCGCCGAGGTCGAAGAAGTTGTCGTCCACCCCGACCCGCGGCAGGCCCAGGACCTCGGCGAACAGCCCGGCCAGGATCTCCTCCCGCGGTGTCCGCGGTCCCCGGTCGGACACCGCGGACGCCACGTCCGGCGCGGGCAGCAGCGACCGCGCCAGCTTGCCGTTCGGGCTGGTGGGCAGCGCGCCGAGCACCACCAGCGCCGACGGCACCATGTAGTCCGGCAGGCCTTCGGCCAGCCCCGCCCGCAACCGGGCCACGTCGAGCTGGATGCCGTCGGCCGGCACGGCGTACCCGACCAGGCGCTTGTCCCCCGGCCGGTCCTCGCGGACGGCGACCGCCGCGGCGGCCACGCCCGGCTGCCGGGTCAGCGCCGTCTCGATCTCGCCCAGCTCGATCCGCAGGCCGCGGATCTTCACCTGGTCGTCGGCACGGCCGGCGTAGTGCAGGTTGCCGGTCGCGTCCCAGCGCGCCAGGTCGCCGGTGCGGTACATGCGGGCGCCGGGCGGCCCGTACGGGTCGGCGACGAACCGCTCGGCGGTGAGGCCGCGCCGGTCGTGGTAGCCGCGGGCGAGCTGCACGCCCGCCAGGTACAGCTCGCCGACCACGCCCACCGGCAGCGGGCGCAGCGAGCCGTCCAGCACGTAGGTGCTCGTGTTCCACACCGGCGCGCCGATCGGCACGGGGCCGGGCCCGCCGGTGGACTGCCACGACGTGACGTCCACCGACGCCTCGGTCGGCCCGTACAGGTTGTGCAGCTCGACGTCCGGCAGCAGCCGGTGGAACCGGTCCGCGACCTCCTCGGGCAACGCCTCGCCGCTGCACATCACCTGGCGCAGCCCGGCGCACGCGGCGGCGGTCGGCTCGGCCAGGAACACCTGGAGCATCGACGGCACGAAGTGCAGGGTCGTCACCCGCTCGTCGCGGATCAGCGCGGCGAGGTAGGCCGGGTCGCGGTGCCCCTCGGGGCGGGCCACGACGAGGGTCGCGCCCTCGATCAGCGGCCAGAAGAACTCCCACACCGACACGTCGAACCCGGACGGCGTCTTCTGCAGCACGCGGTCGGCCTCCGTGAGCCCGTACCGGTGCTGCATCCACCGCAGCCGGTTGACGATCCCCTCGTGCGGCACCAGCACGCCCTTGGGCCGGCCGGTCGAGCCCGACGTGTAGATCATGTACGCCGGGTTCGCGGGCCGGACCGCCGCGGCGGGCGGGTCGGGGCGCTCGCCGACGTCCGCGCCGTCCAGCACGAGGACGTCGACGCCGAGGTCGGCGGGCAGTGCGGCGGCGGACGCCACCGTGGCCAGCAGCAGCGCCGGCCTGGCGTCCGCCAGCGTGAACGCGATCCGGTCGGCCGGGTAGTCCGGGTCGATCGGCAGGTACGCCGCGCCGGCCTTGAGCACCGCCAGCAGCGCCACGACCAGGTGCTCGGACCGGGGCAGCGCCAGCGCCACCACCCGTTCCGGGCCCGCGCCGCGCTCGACCAGGCGGTGCGCCAGGTCGTTGGCCCTGGCGTGCAGCTGCGCGTAGGTGAGGGTCGTGCCCTCGAACACCACCGCCGTGTTGCCGGGCGAGAGGTCCGCCCGGTGGGCGAGCAGTTCGGTGAGGGTCGTGCGCTCGACGGGCGCGGCGGTGTCGTTGAACGCGCGCACGACCCGGTCCTCCTCGCCGGGCAGCAGCGCGTCGATCGTGCCGACCGACCGGGCCGGGCTGGCCGCGGCCAGGTTGCGCAGGAACGTCACGAACCGCCGCTGGTGGGCGGTGATCTCGTCGTCGGAGTACAGCTCGGGGTTCGCGTCGAAGTCGATCTGGAGGCCGCGGCCGTCGCCCCGGTCGTACACGTTCACCGACAGGTCGTCGGACGGGCCGATCGACAGGTTGTGCACGAGCGCGCGGTGCGGGCCGAACTTGAGGTCGTAGTCGAACATCATGACGTTGACCTCGGGCCCGACCAGGCGCTGCTCCGCGCCGAGGAGCTTGCGGTCGCGCCGCAGGTCCTCGTACCGGTAGCGCTGGTGGCGCATGACCGCGCGGAGCCGGTCGGACGTGTGCCGGAGCAGGTCCTCCAGGCTGTGCGACGGCTGCACGGCCAGCCGCAGCGGCACCACGTTGGACACCATGCCGGGCGCGGCGCGGGCCACCCGGCCCAGGCGGGTCGTCACCGGCAGGCCGAGGACGACCTCCGCCGCGGAGGTGAACCGCTGGAGGTAGGCGGCGGTGGCGGCCATCACGACGGACGGCCACGTCACGCCGACCTCGCGGGCGAGGTCGCGCAACGCCTGCGCGGTCGGCTCGGCCAGGTAGCCGGTGTGCCGCACGAGACCGTGCGCCATCCGCGGCTGCTCGGCCGCGAGGCTCACCGGCGCGGGCGCCCCCGCCAGCTCGTCGAGCCAGAACCGGCGGTCGTCGTCGAACCGCTCGGAGGCCCGGTACTCGGCGTCGAGGCCGACGAGCGTCGCCAGCGGCTCGAACGGCGACGGCGGCACGGGAGCCCGGTCGACCAGCGCCGTGTACACCTCGGCGATCCGCTGGGCGACCAGCGCCACCGTGTAGCCGTCGACCACGACGTGGTGGTAGCGGTAGTACAGGAAGTCGCGGTCGTCGTCCACCTGGAACAGTCCGAAGTGGAACAGGGGTCCGGCGGCCGGGTCGACCGGCACGCCGAGGTCGGCGCGCATGGCGGCGACCGCGGCGGCCTCGGGGTCGGGCCGGTCGCGCACGTCGGCGACGTGCAGCGACCAGCGCGGTTCCGGCTCGACCACCTGGTGGTGGCCGTCCGGGTCGGCGACGATCCGCACGCGGAGGGTCTCCGCCTCGGCGAGCACCTGCCGCAGCGCGTGCCGGAGCAGCCCTTCGTCCACGGTGCCGCGGATCTCCAGGTACTCCCCCGCGTTGTAGATCGGGTTGTCGGGGTCCAGTTGCTGCGCATACCAGATCCCCGACTGCGCCGCCGTCAGCGGCACACGGTCCGCGCCCGACTCAGGCATGGTGGGTCCGTCCTCATGTGCGTGCAGGTGCTCGGGTGGTGGGCAGGTCGGGCGGGACGGCGTCAGCCGCAGCCGCCGGCGTGGCTGAAGTCGCCGACGCCGACCAGGGCGGGCGTGTCGTCGGGCGCGACCTCGGCGGGCTTGGCGGACGCGCCCGTGCCGCGCACGGCGGCGATGAAACCGGGCAGCCGCTCCAGGCCCCAGTACTTGTCGAAGCCGTTGGCGAAGTACGGCACGCCGAACACGCCGTCGGCGCAGACGTCGAGCAGCGCGGCGAGACCGCGTTCCCGCACCTCGGGGTTGGCCGCCGCGTCGACCAGCCCGTCCGGGTCGGCGCCGATGTCCTCGGCGACGGCGGCGATCGTGGCCGGTTCGGAGATGTTCAGGCCGCGGTCCCACCGGGCCCGGTACACCCCGGCGATGAACTGGCGGCCCAGCCCGCGCTCCTCGGCGACCAGGTAGGCGAGGTGCGCGACCTCCCAGTTGGCGTCGCGGTCCACGGGCCAGGACACGGGGAGCCCGCGTTCGGCGGTCAGCCGGCGCAGGTCCTGGAGGATGTACAGGTGCTTCTCGCGGGACATCGCCGAGTACGGGAACCGCCCACCCGCCGCGGCCAGGCGGTCGCGCAGGTCGGCGTCCGGCTCCCAGAACGGGCGCCACTCGATCCGGTCCGCGACGTCGGGGTACCGCTCGGTGAGGTCGCGGTGCGCCAGCCACGAGTAGGGGCTGCGGAACGAGAAGTACCAGCGGGGCGGCCTCTTGGCCATGTGTCGGTCTCCGTCCTGGGTCCTAGATGGTGATGCCGCCGTCGATCTGGAACACGGCGCCGGTGATGTAGGCCGCCCGGTCCGAGGCGAGGTAGCCGACCAGGTCCGCGACCTCGTCCGCGGTGCCGAGGCGGCCGAGCGGGATCGACTTGACCGCGTTGTCCTTGACCTTGTCCGACAGCACGGACGTCATGTCCGTGTCGATGAAGCCGGGCGCGACCACGTTGGCGCGGATGCCGTAGCGGCCGACCTCCTTGGCCAGGGCGCGGGAGAAGCCGATGATCCCGGCCTTCGACGCCGAGTAGTTCGTCTGCGTCGCGTTGCCGTACACGCCCGCGACCGACGAGATGTTCACGATGGAACCGCGGCGGCGCTTCATCATCTCGAAGACGGCGGCGCGGCAGATGTTGTAGACGCCGTTGAGGTTGACGTCGATGACCCGGTGCCAGTCGTCGTCCGGCATCATCAGCAGCGGGTTGTCCTTGGTGATGCCCGCCGCGGTCACCAGCGTCTCGGGCACGCCCAGCTCGTCGTTGACCTCGGCGAGCATCGCGCGCACCGAGGCGCCGTCGGACACGTCGGCGCGCACCGCGCGCACCCGTGCGCCGAGTTCGCCGGCTTCCTTCTCCAGCAGCCGGGCCGCGTCCTCGTTGGACTGGTAGCAGAAGCCCACGTCGTAGCCGTCGGCGGCGAGCCGCAGCACGCAGGCCCGGCCGATGCCGCGCGAGCCCCCGGTCACCAGGGCCACCCGCGGGGTGTCGTCGCTCATCGAAACCTCCCTCACGGGTCAGGAACCCTGGGTCGCCGGGCGCAGGGCCTCGGCGGGGCGGAACGCCATCACCACGCGCGACACGGTCATCACGACCTCGTCGCCGACCACGCTCTCGCCCTCGAACATGACGGTGTCGGTCAAGGCGCGCTGCACCACGACGCGGTGTTCGAGCACGTCGCCGGGCAGCACGGGGCGTTCGAAGCGGACGTCGGAGATGCCGCCGAACAGCATCACCTGGCCCGCGAGGACGTCCGGGTTCGGCGCGTCCCAGGTGGCCAGCACGCCCGCGGCCTGGCACCACGACTCGACCAGCAGCACCTCGGGATACGCCAGCTGCTCGGCGCGCAGGTCGACGGGCAGGTCGGCGTACCACGGCTCGTTGACCGTGACGGCCTTCCTCGCGGTCAGCCGCACGCCGGGCACGAGCTCGGTGACGGCGTCGACCAGCAGCATCGGGTAGCGGTGCGGCAGCACCCGTCGGATGTCGGCGGCGGTGATCACGCGCGTCCTCCGTTCCGGTAGCGGAGCTTGACCTTGGCCGCCTCGCCGCGCGGCGAGGAGACGACGGCCGAGACCACCCAGCCGTCACCGTCGGGCTTCCACTCGACGCGGACGGTCAGCTCGTCGCCGGGGAACGTCGGCCCGGTGAACCGGGTCGAGGCGATCGCGGCGAGTTCGAGGTCGCGGCCCTCCGGCGCGGTGGCGAGCGCGCTGCGGTGCACGCACTCGACCAGGCCGACGCCGGGGAAGATCGGGAAGCCCGGGTAGTGCCCGGCGAAGATGGGGTTGTCCGGGTCGATCGTGACGGTGGTGGTCGCGACCGGCTGCTCGCCGGGCGGTTCCACCACGCGCACGCCCTCGCGCAGCGGGGAGCAGGTGGTCGCCACGATCAGACCGCGGCCAGCTTGTCGACCATCAGCTGGTAGGCCTTGTCGAGGCAGACGACCTGCTTCAGCTCGGACTCGCGCAGCCGGATGCCGTACTTCTTCTCCAGCACGACGACGACCTCCAGCGCCATCAGCGAGTCGACCTCCAGGTCGTCGATGAACGACGCCTCGTCGGTGACCGCGTCGACCTCGACGTCGAGGACCTCGGCGACGGTCCGGCGCAGGTCTTCCTTGTCCAGCAGCGTGGTGGTGATCCCGCTCATCGTGTGCTCTCCTTCGTTCGGGTGTTCGTGCCGCGGCCCGGCGGGGCCGCGGCGGTGGTCGTCGAGCCTCCGCGGGGCTCGGGCGTCCGGCCGCTCAGGCGATGCCGAGCACGGCACAGCCCACGACGCCCTCGTCCACGGCGGTGATCAGCGCGGCGCGCCCGCTCGCGGCGGCGTCGCCGGAGGCCAGCGCCAGCACGGCGGTGATCTGCATGGCCGACGCCGCGCCGGCCGTGTCACCGATCGGCGAGAGGTCGGGCGCCCGGAACGCGGACAGGTCGCCGAGCACCTCGCGCAGCGCGACCGACTCGCCCGGCCCGGCCGTGCCGCACGGCGCGACCGCCCACAGGTCGGCGACGGAGACGCCCGCGCGGTCCAGCGCGCGGCGCACGCACGCGGCCAGCGCGGCGGTGCAGTCGTCGCCGTACGCGCCGAACTCGACCGCGCGCTCCTCGGCGAGCGCGCGGGACGCGGAGTCGTCGCCGGACTGCTCCAGCTGGAGCATCGCGCAGCCCTCGCCGAGGACCGGCGCGTCGTCGCGGCCGGTGCGGTCGAGCCAGGAGCGGGCGGCCGAGTACTCCTCGACGGCGCCGCACAGCGCGGTGTCGGCGCGGCCGGAGATGAGCAGGCGGCGGGCGTAGTTCAACGCGTGCAGCCCGGCCACCCGGCCGCCGGCCACGGTGGCGTTCGGCCCGCGCAGCTGGTGCCAGATCGCGCACTGGCCGGCCGCGCAGTTCATCACCGTGTTGGGGAACCGCGACGGGTCGACGAGGTACGGCCGTTCGCCGGTCAGCGAGTCGCGAGTGAAGTCCATCATGCTCTGCGCGCTGCCGGTGGTCGTGCCGAGCACGAGCGCGGCGTGCTCGCCGGTGGCGATCTCCCGGCCCTGGTCCTGGTCGTCGAGCAGCCGGCCGACCGTGGCCACGGCCAGGCCGGTGGCGCGGTCCATCGACCGGGTCCCCTTGCGGCCCAACGCGGACGCGGCGGTGAACTCGGGCACCAGGCACGCCTCGGCGTCCGGGCCGGCCCACAGCTCCTTGTCCAGCTCCCGGCTCGTCGTGCGGCCGGCGAGCAGGCCCTCGGTGAAGGCCTCGCGGCCGGTGCCGAACGGCGACAGCGCCGACCAGGCGGTGATGACGGGGTTCTTGACGATCGTCGTGGTGTTCACGACAGCCTCGCTCCTTCTCGTCGTTGTCGTGGGCCGGACCGGGCGGGTCCGTTCACAGGAAGCAGACCCGCCGGTAGTCGGGCCACCGCCGGGCCAGCTCGCCCGGCGCGGCGGTCCGGATGCCGGGCAGCAGCGCGCCCGGTCCGGTCACGCCGAACGGCGCGAGGTCCCGTTCCTCGACCCAGATGTCCACTCCGGACTCGCGCAGCCGGGTCAGGTCGCGGCGCGGGTCGGTGAGGGTGTCGACCCGGCGGCGCCCCACGTCGATCGGCCCGACCTCGGCGCGGGCGGCGGCGTAGCTGACCGCCGGTCCGCGCAGCAGCACGTCGAGCCCGCCGAGCTGGCGGTGCAGCTCCACCGCCAGGTACAGCGCGTCGAAGAACTGCTTCTCCAGCGCGCCCCGGTAGGCGCGTTCCACGATCGCCAGCGTCTCGGCCATCACATGACCCCGATCAGCACGGTCTTCGCGGCCGCGGCGACGTTGTCCGCGTACTTGGCGGGCGCCCGCAGCACCACGCCGGGCAGGTGGTCGGTCGCGCCGCGGTCGTCGCTGCAGAACCGGCAGCCGTACCAGAACAGCTGCTCCGGGAACGCCTCCAGCAGCTCGGAGACCAGCGCCGTCGTCGTCGGGTACTCGGCGGACCAGTCGGCGAGGTTGCGCGGCTTGCTGTCGCCGAGCGACCGCTGGGTCAGCATGGTGGCGTAGCCGCAGGTCCAGACCTGCACCCGGCCGCCGCGCGCCAGCATCGCCTGCACCAGCCGGATCGCGCTGGTGACGGTGTCGTCGGCGTGCGGCGCGCCCATCAGCGTGATGAGCACGTCCGTGCTCGGGATCGCGCGGGCCATCAGTGCCACACCACCGGCACGTCGGGTTCCAGCAGCAGCACGGCCAGCTCGTCGGCGTCGACCCACCGCGCGCCGGCCGGGAGGTCCATCCCGGCGACGCCGCGCTGGGCCGCCGAGAAGCGGTCCACCAGCACGGCGACGCCCGCGTCGAGCAGGGTGACCAGGTCGGCCGAGCCGCCGGGCAGCGCCAGCGCCGTCGCGTCGGCGATCAGCGCCACCGTGACCGGTGTGCCGGTGCCGGCGAGGGCGGCGGCGTCGGACAGGAACCGCTCCACGCCCGGTCCCGCCCACGGTCCGCGGGAGGCCACCAGCAGGTGGCCCGGCCGCGCGTCGGTCACCCCGCCCGCGCTCATGACGGGTTCACTCGCCCGAACGCCTCGAGCACGCGCTGGTCGAACGGCACGAGCTTCCAGTCGCGGCGGTTCTCGATCACGGCGTAGCCGTGGGTGATGGTGCCGGTCGAGGTCTGCACGAGCCGGCCGTCGCGGACCACGTAGGTGTCCATGCGGGAGCGGTAGGTGAAGTCCTTGAAGATCTCCTCCACGGTGTAGATCGTGTAGAGGTCCTCCTCCATCAGCGCCTCGTCCAGGAACTTGATCTTCGAGTGCGGGACGACCGGGATCCAGCGGCGGTCGTCCAGCAGCGTCTTGATCGAGATGCCGCGGTCGGCCAGGAACAGGTCGACGACCTCCTCCATCTGGCGCAGGTAGCCGGACATCTGGAGGCGCTCGTTGTTGTGGCAGTACGGGTACGGGATGCGCCACTTCCAGCCGAACGCGTTGCGGCCGGCGGTCAGCTGCTTCAGTACCGGGTCGTCGCCCGCGCTGGTGCCGCGGCCCTCGGACAGCGCTGTGTTGGCGGCCACGTCGACCCGCTCGCCGGGCTCCGCGCCGCCGATCTTCGCGACGACGAACCGCTCCAGCTCCGACGGGTAGGCGTCGGTCGGCTCGATGTAGGTGTCCTTGCGCAGCGCCACCGTCACCTTGGACGTGACGTCCTTGGTCGTGCCGCCCTCCTTGGTGATGGTCACCGTGAAGTCGAGCCGGTCGGAGCCGTCGGCGATCTTCGGCACGACGGTGGCGAAGCCGACCTCGTCGAGGTGGAACGCGTTGAGGATGCGGGTGTCGATGGAGACGATGTCCAGGCCGAGCCCGAACTCCTCGAACAGCCGCCTGCTCGACAGGCCGGACTGGCGGAAGTGGTCCAGCACGGCCTCTTCGACCAGGTAGTTGACGTGCTTGAAGCCGATCCAGGTGCAGATGTTGTTGCCCTCGTACCTCGGCCGCACGGCCACCGTCGTGGCGCGGGACAACAGCTCGTGGGTGATGGACTCCGCAACGGCGGTCATCGGGTGTGCTCCCCTACTGGTCGGAATCCGGACCCCGCTCGGCGTCCGGTGGGCAGTGCGTCGGTGTCGGCGCCCGGCGGGCGGCGCCGCCGGGTGTCGGGCAGTGCGGCGACGAACTCCGCGATGGCGTCGGCGAAACCGCCCGGCTGCTCGGACATCAGGAAGTGGCCGCAGTCGGGCAGGACCCGCACGTCCGCGTCGGGCAGCCGCCCGGCCAGCGAGACGGCCTCGCCGGGCGGCGCGGCGAAGTCCCGCTCGCCGGCGAGGACCAGGCACGGCACCCGGATCGCGTCCGTGCGCAGCCACGGCGTGTCGAGGTAGGTCTGGAAGAACCTCGTCCAGCCGTACGGGCCGACGTGGTCGCGCACCCGGTGCGCCAGGTCGCGCCGGAGGTCCGGCCCGACCCGGCCGCCGGCGTGCACCCGGATGCCGTCCTCCATGATCAGGTGGAAGTCGTTGAGGTACCGGGAGATGTCCGCCCAGTCGAAGTCCTCGGGGTCGGTGCGGTAGAACGGCGAGACCAGCACCAGCGCCCGGATGCCGTACCGCTCGAACGGGTCGCGCCCGGCGGACGCCTCCCGGTCCAGCAGGGTCAGCAGCAACGTCGCGGAGAAGGAGTGCGCCACCACGACGCCGGCGCCGCCCGGCACCTCGTCCATCGCCTCGGCGATCCACGCGGGCAGGTCGCCGCGGTTGCTCCACGACGCCACGCCCTCGCCCCGCCACGGCAGGTCGGCCGACCAGATGTCGAACCCGCGGTCGGCGTGCCGGACGAACTCCGACCACACGGTGCTGCTGTTCGCCAGGCCGTGCAGCAGCAGGAGCCGGGCGCGTTCGCCCTCGGCGTGCCGCCGCAGCACGACCGGACGCTCGACGTCCGCCGCCAGGGTCATCCGGCCACCCCGGCGGGTCGCAGCACCAGGCCGGCGGTGGCCTCGTCGCCGTCGCCGCCCGCGAGGACGTACACGGGACCGTCGCCGCGCCCGGCGAACCAGCCGACGGCCGCCGCGCACTGCATCACGCCGAGCGCGCCGGACGCCACGCCCCAGGCCTTGGCCAGGTCGTACCGCGGCACGCCGGCCAGGATCGAGTCGGGCACCGCGCCGCCACTCTCCGGCAGGTGCAGCAGGCCGGGCGCGCCACCGTCCACGTCGGACAGCCGGTCGACGCACTCGCGCACGCCGCCGGTCCGGGCGTAGCGGCCCACCTCGGCGCGCACGGTGGCGCCCCGCTCGGCGGCCGCCTCGGCGTCTTCGAGCACGAGCCCGACCGCGCCGTCGATGGCACGCCGACCGCCGAGCAGCTTGCGCACCACGTCGTTGTCCGGCTCGACCCCGAGCACCAGGACGCGGGTCACCCGGCGGGCGGCGATCATGTTGGCGGCCCAGAACACCGCGTCCAGGCCGGACGTGACGCCGTTGCACACCATGAGGTTCGGCCCGCGCAGCCCGAAGCGGATGGCCACCGAGGTGGCGATCACGTTGCTGGACGCGTTCGGCAGGTGCATCGGGCTGGTGCCCATGGTCGTCTCGGCGGCGATCGTGTCCAGCACGCCGGTGACGGTGTCCGCGTTGCCGAAGTTGGAGCTGGCGACCACGCCGACCGTGTGGTCCGCGACGGCCAGCCCGTCCTCGCCGAGCAGCCCCGAGTCGCGCAGCGCGGCGTCGGCGGCGCAGTACCCGAGCTGCGTGGCGCGGTCCTTGTACCGCAGGCCCTTCTTGCCGATCCGCAGCTCCGGGCGCACCGGCTCGGCGGTGTGCGCCACGGCGGTCAGCAGGCTCTCGGCGGACGACGCCCGCGGGAGCGTGACGCCGACCCCGGTCACCACGACGGTCATCGGACTGCCTCCACGATCGCCACGGCGTTGATGCCCCCGAAGCCGAAGGCGTTGACCTGGGCCACCGACAGGTCGCCGGTGGCGGGCTCGCCCAGCACGAACCGGAAGTCGGCGGCCTCGTCGACCGGGTCGTCCAGGCCGACGACCGGCGGCACCACGCCGGTGCGCAGGGACTCCAGCCCCACCACCAGGTTCATCAGCCCGGACGCGCCCGAGGTGTGCCCGGTCATGGACTTGATCGCGGTCATCAGCGGCCCGTCGGCGTGGTCGCCGTACACGTCCGCCATCGCCACGGCCTCGGCCTCGTCGTTGAGCAGCGTGCCGGTGCCGTGCAGCAGGACGAGGTCGACGTCCTCCGGCTTCACGCCGGCCAGGTCGTGCGACGACCGCATGGCGGACGCGATGCCCTTCGGGTCCGGCGCGGTGACGTGGTAGGCGTCGCAGTTGACCGACACGGCGCGCAACCGGCCCTTGGGGCGGTCGCCGGGCTCGCGTCGCAGCACCACGGCCGCGGCGCCGTCGCCCATCAGCACGCCGGTGCGGTTGCGGTCGAACGGGCGGACCCGGTCCGGCGGCGTGGCGTGCACCCGCTCCAGCAGGCCGTGCATGCTCTCGGTGAGCACGTCGACGCCCGCCACGATCACGGTGTCCGCCGCGTCGAGGGCCAGCATGTCGCTGCCCATCGCCAACGCGTACAGCGAAGCCGAGCAGGCGTTGGAGAACGTGTAGGTGGTCACGGCGCCGAGCCGGTCCCGCAGCGCGGTGCCGAAGTGCAGGTCCCGCGGGGCGAACGGCACGCCGTCGCGCCACCACAGCTCCAGCGACCGCAGCTCCCGCAGCCCCGTGCCGACCAGGATCGGCACGTCCGTCAGGTCGTCGAGGCCCGCCTCGCGCGCCGCCTCCGTGATGGCCTCCACCAACGCGTCGGTGGCCCGGTGCGGCACGTCGCGGCCCGGTTCCGGCCGGTTGTCGATCTCGTAGGCGTGGCGCGCCCGGAAGGGCTCGGCGTCGAAGCCGCGCAGCGGCGCCAACCCGGTCCGACCGGCGCACAGGCTGTCGAACAGCGGGCCGACGCCGCTGCCGACGCTGGCCACCCCACCCGATCCCGTGATGTACCAGCTCATGACACCCGCTCCTCGTACTTGCCGAGAATGACCACGGAGTTGTTGCCGCCGAACGCGAGGCCGTTGTTCTGCACGATCCGCAGGTCCGCCGGGACGGCGTGGTTGGGCACGCAGTCCACGTCGCACTCGGGGTCGGTCTCGGTGTGGTTGATCGTCGGCGGGATGAAGCCCTCGGTGATGGCCAGGGCGCAGGCGATCGCGGCGAGCGCGCTGGCCGCGCCCATCGTGTGCCCGATCATCGACTTGATGGAGATGGTGCGCGGCGGCTCGTCGCCGAAGACGTGGCGGATCGCCCGCGACTCGGTGACGTCGTTGGCCTTGGTGCCGGTGCCGTGCGCGGAGACGAGGTCGACCTCCTCGGGCTTGATGCCCGCGTTCTCCAGCGCCAGCCGCATGCACTCCGCGACGCTGTCCTGCTTGGGCGCGACCTGGTGGTAGGCGTCGCAGTTCAGCCCGTAGCCGAGGACCTCGGCGTAGATCTTCGCGCCGCGGGCGAGCGCCGAGTCGAGGCTCTCCAGCAGCAGCACGCCCGCGCCCTCGCCGGTGAGGATGCCCTTGCGGTCCACGTCGAACGGCTGGCACCGCTCCGGCGCGATCGTGCCGAGCCGGTAGAAGCCGGTGAACGTCTTGCGGCACATGGCGTCCGCGCCGCCGCACAGGGCGAACTCGGCCTCGCCGGAGCGCACCGCGTCGAACCCGTACCCGATCGCGTAGTTGCCGGCCGCGCACGCCGTGGGCAGCGTGACCGCTTCCACGTCGGACAGCCCGAGCTCCTGCGCGATGGCCGAGGACAGCCGTCCGGCGGGCACGCGCCGGGTCTGCTGCCGGTCCATGTGCTCCGGGCCGCGCCGCACCTCGGTCTCGACCAGCTGGTCGAGGTCGCGCGACTCGCCGTCGGTGGTGCCGATGGAGATGACACCGTGCCGGTCCCGCAGGTGCGCCGGGTCCAGTCCCGCGTCGCGCACGGCCATGCCGGCCGCGGCGACGGAGAACTGGGTGGCGCGTCCCAGGGACGCGGCGTCCAGCTCGTGGATCCACTCCGCCGGCTGGAAATCCGTGACCTCGCAACCGTTGGCGTGTGCGTAGCCTTCGGTGTCGAACACGGAGATCGGCCGGGCGCCGCTGCGGCCTTCACGCAGGCCGTCGACGAACTCGGCCGCGCCGGTGCCGATGCTCGAGAACACGCCGAGTCCGGTGATCACCACCCGGCGCTGGGGCAGCCCGCTCTGCTGCCTCGTCGGGGACAAACCTGACGCCATGAGGCTCTCCGCCCGTCCGCTTCTACCGATTCGATCCTCTGTCGCGCCCCACTCCACCGCGTGCGCCACGCGGCCTTCAAGGGAGCTGCACAATGCTGCGAATCGGCTTGCGTCCGGCTCGGACAGCGCTATGGGGACGGTGGGCCCCCGGCGTGCCCACCGTCCTCCCGGGTCAGCCCACGCACCACTCCCGCGCCACCTCGGCGGCCAGCGCCAGGTTCGCGGCGGCGGCGCGCTCGGTGCGCCGGCCGTACCCGCACGCGGCGGCGACGCCGGCGACCGGCCCGACCAGCGCGTCCACGACGAGCCGCAGCGCCCGGCGCGTCTCCACCGGGTGGTTCTCCGCGACCACGCCCGCGATGACGTCCACCCCGCGCCGCAGGTGCCGCAGGGCGTCGAAGAACGCCGGGTCGGTGCACGGCGGGTGGCCGCCGCTGGCGACCGGCAGGTGCACGGTGGGCATCGCCACCCCCCGCTCCGCCAGCACGTCCGCCAGCGCGTTGACGAACCGCACCGGCGGGTGGAGGTCGGCCGGGGTGAACACCGGCACGTGCTCCAGGTCGCCGTAGCAGAGGTGCAGCACCCAGCGCGCGTCCGGCGCGGCGGCGATCACCTCGCCGACCTGCGCGGTCAGCTCGGCGGTGAGCGTCGGCCACACCGGCGGCGGCGCGCAGTGGTACGACACCAGCACGGCCGGCGTCTCCAGCTGCAACTGCACCCGGTCACCCCACCGGGCGACGAGACCGGTGACCTCGGCGAGCACGGCCTCCTGCATGGTCGGCAGCCACTCGCGGGCGGCCTCCACCGAGCCGAAGGTGAAGAACGCGAGGTCGAGGGCGTTGGGGATGCCGACCTGCACCCTGGGCGGCGCCTCGGCTGGGCAGAGCCGGTCGAGCGCCGCGAACGCCGCCTCGGCCTGGGCGAGCCGGGCGAGCCCGATGTCCTCCGGCCGCAGCCGGTGGCCGGGGCGGACCCGGTAGAACGGCATGTCGTCGTAACCCCGGCTCTCCCCGCCGCGGACCTGTTCGAGGGCGGGCACCGCGGACATGTGGTGCGTCAGCCACTCGATGATCCAGCGGGGGTCGCGGTCGGACGGGAGCGCGGTCAGCCGGGCGTCGCCCCGGTGGTCGAGGAACCAGCGCATCGAGGTGGCGGGGTCGTCGCACAGCGGGTGCGGCAGCGAGCCGACGAGGTGGACGGGCAGCGGGCGTGAGCCGCGTTCGGGCGCGGAGGCCGCCGTGGTCGCGGATGCGGATGCGGTGGTGGTGGGCGCGGTGGCGGAGGCCGTTGCGGGGGCGGGGGCGGAGGCGGTCTCGCGAGGCATGAGGTTTGTTCTGCTTTCAATTCTGGAGCAAGCGTCACACGACCGGGGACCGGCGCGGGATCACCACGTCCGGATTCCCGGTTCACCCGGGCATCTTCACCGCACTCGCCCGTCCACGTCCACTTAGGATGATCGACAAAATACGACCGGGGGTTTCCTCCACGCGTTCGTGTGAACTGTCCTCAAGGGAGCCGAAATGTGAGTCCTTTTTGGACAAATACGACGAAGGCTCATGTGCGGTGACGCGGCCGGCGCCCGGTCACCGGGTCGGGCGACACCGGCCCGCAGGACGGCGACGGCTCCCGCGACGTCCCCCGTGACACCGGCCGGCGCGCTCCCGCCGTGGCGCGACACCGGACCGGGGCACCACGCCGACCGGCCCGAGGGACTAGGCTCCCGACATGGCGAGGTACTTCGACGTGCACCCGGTCAACCCCCAGCGCAGGTCCATCGACCAGGCGGTGGAGCTGATCAAGTCGGACGGGTTGATCGCCTATCCCACGGACTCGTGCTACGCGCTCGGCTGCCGGCTCGGGAACAAGGCCGGGCTGGACCGCATCCGGCAGATCCGGCACCTGGACGACCGCCACCACTTCACCCTCATGTGCCGCGACTTCGCCCAGTTGGGGCAATTCGTGCACGTGGACAACTCGGTGTTCCGGGCGATCAAGGCGGCGACGCCGGGCAGCTACACGTTCATCCTGCCGGCGACCACCGAGGTGCCGCGCCGGCTGATGCACCCGAAGAAGAAGACGGTCGGCGCGCGCATCCCGGACCACCCGGTGGCGCAGGCGCTCCTGGCGGAACTCGGCGAGCCGCTGCTGTCCAGCACCCTGCTGCTGCCCGACCAGGAGGAGCCCCTGGTGCACGGGTGGGAGATCAAGGACCGGCTGGACCACGTGGTCGACGCGGTGCTCGACTCCGGGGACTGCGGCACCGAACCCACCACGGTGATCGACTTCTCGCAGGGCGAGCCCGAGGTCGTCCGGCACGGCGCCGGCGACCCGTCCCGCTTCGTCTGACGCGACCGGGCGGCCCCACCGGCCGTCTTCCCACCGCGACCTGACCGGGGCAGCCCCACCGGCCCCCGCACCCGACCGGCGCATCCCACCGGCCGTCCCGACAGCGTCGACCCGACCGGGACGGCACGACCGGCAACCACCGCGTGGAGCAGCACCGCCGTTCGGCGAGCACTGTTGGGCCGGTCAGAGGTATGGGAGCGTTCCCAGAATCGGTAGGTTCCCCCTCTGCCCCCTCAGCGCAGAAGGAGCTACCCGTGCGGAAACGGTTGTCCTCGGCGGTCCTCGCCGTCCTCCTGTCGGTCGTCGCCCTCCCGGCGGCGTCCGCCTCCGACCCCGCTGCCTCCGACCCCGCTGCCTCCGACGCCGCCGCCTCGGACCCCGGCGCCGCGGGCTCCGCCGGCTTCGGTCCCATGAGCTACGGCGTCGCCGAGCCGGGACCGGCGGCGGCCCGCGACGGCAACCACCGGCTGAAGACCTGCGCCCGCGCCGAGCTGCTGTTCTGCGAGGACTTCCAGGACGTGCCCACGGGCGCCGGCACCAGCCTGAAGTGGGGCGTGGACACCCGGAACGGCTCGCTGGAGGTCGAACGCGACCGGCGTGGCCAGAAGGTGCTGCACGTGCGGGCCGAGGGCAACGGCCGGGCGTTCCTCAAGGTGGACGACTTCGCCGCGCCGGGCAACAGCTTCTACGGCCGGGTCCGGGTGCGCGTCGACGCGTTCCCGACCGAGCCGGACTGGGCGCACTACACCCTGATCGAGGCGACCGGCGACGGTCCCGAGGTGGTGCGGCCGCTGGGCGGCCAGTACGTGCCCACGCTGGACAAGGCGCTGTGGGGCGTCGGCGCGGACGGCGGCCCGACCGGCGACTGGACGAACTGGCGCGAGTCGGCCCCGTCGAAGCCGGACGTGTGGCAGTGCGTGGAGTGGCGCATGGACGCGTCCGACAACCGGATCACGCTGTGGTTCGACGGCGTGGCCAACCCGGACCTGACCGTCTCCACCCGCGAGCACGGCGGCAACCAGGTCGACTTCCTGTTCCCGAAGTTCGACACGGTCAAGCTGGGCTGGCAGCTCTACCAGCCGAACGGCGGCAGCTACGACATCTGGCTCGACGACATCGCGCTGGGCGCCAACCGCATCGGCTGCTAGCCGACGCCCTCGCGACCCCGGTAATTCGGACGCGGGACGTGCGGCGGCGCTGCTAGCGTCGCCGCATGTCCTCGTCGTCCCCGTGCCCGGTCATGGTGCCCCGCCACGCGGGGCCGCCGGTGCTGCACGGATGACGTCGTCCGAGGCCCCCTCGTCCCAGGGGCCTCCGACCGGACGGGAGCCCCCGCACCCCGGAGGTTCCCGATGTCGCGCTTCTACGTCACCACCGCCATCCCGTACGTCAACGCCCGGCCGCACCTGGGTTTCGCGCTGGAGGCCGTGCAGGCCGACGTGCTGGCCCGCCACCACCGCCGGCGCGGCGACGAGGTGCGGTTCCTGACCGGCACCGACGACAACTCGCTCAAGAACGTGCTGGCCGCCGAGGCCGAGGGCCTGTCGACCGCCGACCTGGTCGACCGCAACGCCGAGGCGTTCGCGGCGCTGCGCGAGCCGTTGGCGCTGTCGTTCACCGACTTCATCCGCACCAGCCGCGACGACCGCCACCGGGCCGGCGTCGAACGGCTCTGGCGCGCCTGCGCGGACGCGGGCGACTTCTACCGCGAGCACTACGACGGCCTGTACTGCGTGGGCTGCGAGCAGTTCTACGCGCCTGGCGAGCTGGTCGCCGGCAAGTGCCCCGAGCACGATGTCGAGCCGCGGCGCGTGGCCGAGGAGAACTGGTTCTTCCGGCTGTCCCGCCACCAGGACCGGTTGCACGACCTGATCAGCTCCGGCGCGGTGCGCGTCGAACCCGCCGTGCGCCGCAACGAGGTCCTCGCGTTCATCGCGGCCGGCCTGCGGGACTTCAGCGCCTCCCGCTCACGGGTCCGCGCCCGCGGCTGGGGCATCCCCGTGCCGGGTGACCCCGACCAGGTCGTTTACGTGTGGTGGGACGCGCTGGGCAACTACATCTCCAGCCTGGGCTACGGCACGGGCAGCCCGGACTACCGCCGCTGGTGGGTGGAGGACGGCCGTCGCGTGCACGTGATCGGCAAGGGCGTGGTGCGCTTCCACGCGGTGTACTGGCTCGCCCTGCTGCTGTCCGCGGGCGAGCCGCTGCCGACCGACATCCTGGTGCACGACCACCTCACCACCGACGGCCGCAAGATCAGCAAGTCGGCCGGCGACGTGGTCGACCTGGCCGCCCGGTACGGGACGGACGCGGTGCGGTGGTGGCTGGTGCGGGAGGTGGCCCGCGTGGGCGACACCGACTTCACCGTGCCCCGGCTCGTCTCCCGCGCCGACGAGGACCTGGCCAACGGGCTGGGCAACCTCGTCAGCCGGGTCACCGCCCTCGTGCACCGCTACCGCGACGGCCGGCCGCCGGTCGCCGAGCCGGACCCCGGCGCGGACCCGCTGCTGACGGCGTGCCGTGACGCGCCGGACCTCGTCCACGAGGCGCTCACCGACTTCGACTTCAGGCGGGCGACGGCGGCGGTGTGGCGGATTGTGGAGGAGGCCAACCGGCACGTCGAGCGGGTGCGGCCGTGGGAGCTGGCCCGAGCCGAGCGCGGCGGCGACGTGGCGGCGGGCCGACGGCTGGACGCCACCATCACGGCCCTGCTCACGGCGTGCCGCGCGCTGGCCCGCGAACTCGCGCCGTTCCTGCCGACGTCGGCCGAGCGGATCTCGGAGCAGTGCACACCCCTCGCCGGCGCACTCCCCCGCACGCGTGCCCTGTTCCCGCGCCTCAGCCCGACACCGCCGACGATCACCCCGGCCCGCCCCCGCTGACCGCCGGCCGCCGCTGACCGCCGAGTACGAGAGCCCACCCGACCGCCGCTCTCCTCGACCCTCGCGGACCCGCCGGGTGCCGCCCCGGCGGGTCCGCGTCCGGCTACCGCGGCAGGTAGGCGCGGTGCGTGCGGGAGAACTCGAAGCCGTTGTGGCGGTCCCAGTTGACCGACCACGTCATCAGCCCGCGCAGGTCGGGGTAGACGGCCTTCGGCTTGTACGTGCCGCAGTTCGTGCCCTTCATCAGGCAGTCGAGCGACTTGTGCACCTCGGCGACCGACGTGAACCCGTTGCCCGCGTTGACGCTCGCGGGCAGGCCGATCGCCACCTGGTCCTGTCGCAGGCCCGGGAACACCTTGGTCGCGTCGCCGCGCACCGGGAACCCGGCCAGCACCATGTCGGCCATGGACACGTGGAAGTCGTGGCCGCCCATGAAGTGGTACTGGTTGTCCAGCCCCATGATCGGGCCGGAGTTGTAGTGCTGCACGTGCAGCAGCGTCAGGTCGTCGCGCAGGGCGTGGATCACCGGCAGGTACGCGCCGGCGCGCGGGTCGGCGCCGCCGCTGCCGCCGTAGTGCTGGTAGCCGACCTGCACGAAGAACGTCTCCGGGGCCATCGTGAGCACGAACTTCGCGCCGTAGCGGGCCTTCAGCGTCTTCAGCGCCGAGATGAGGTTCACGATCACCGGCGTGGTGGGCGCGCGGAAGTCGGTGTCGTTGGCGTTCAGCGACAGCGAGTGGCCCTCGAAGTCGACGTCGAGGCCGTCCAGGCCGTACTTGTCGATGATCGCGGAGGCCGACCGGACGAACGCGTCACGCGCCGCCGTGGTCGACAGCTGCACCTGGCCGTTCGCGCCGCCGATGGAGATCAGCACCTTCTTGCCCTTGGCCTGCTTGTCCCGGATGCCGGCGATGAACTCGGCCTCGGACTCGACGTTCGGGCACTCGGCGACGGGGCACTGGGCGAACCGCAGGTCGCCGGACGTGGCGGAGGTCGGTTCGGCGAAGGACAGGTTGATGATGTCCCAGTCGTCGGAGACGTCCTTCATCCGGATGTAGCCGGAGCCGTTGGCGAAGCTGGCGTGCAGGTAGCCGACGAGGACCCGCTTGGGCAGCCCCGTGGGCGGCGGCGTGGTCGTCGTGGTGGTAGTGGTCGACGTCGTCGTGGAGGTGGTCGTTGTTGTCGTCGTGGTGGTCGTGGTCGTCGTGGTGGTGGTCGTCGAACCCGCGCACGACGCGCCGTTGATCTTGCAGTTGAGCGGGCCGGCGGTGCCGGCGGCGTTGAACCCGAACGTCACCGTGGCGCCGGGCGCGATGGTGCCGTTGTACTCGCGGTGGGTGAACGCGTAGTGCCCGCCCGAGTTGGTCCGCAACGCGTCCCAGTAGGCGCCGACGGTCGTGCCGGCGGGCAGGTCGAACTCGACCTTCCACCCGGAGATCGCCGTGCTGGTCCCGTTCTTGATCGAGAACTGGGCGGTGTAGCCGGTCTCCCAGCTGGACGTCTTGGCGAACGTGGCGGTGACGGACGCGGCGTACGCGGGCGCGAAGCTGACCGCCGCCGCTCCGACCACCACCGCCGCCACCGCCGCCACCCTGGCGAACAGGACTCTGCGCGACATCGTTCTCCTCCTAGCGGTGGCGGCCTCCAGGTGGGGAAATTGGACTAGACCACGTTCCGTCTGTCAAGAGACCAGGAGGTGGTTGACCTGCCGTCCGAGCGGGTACCTCGAACGAGCGTTCGAGGGAAGGAGAAGCCGGTGAACCGGAATCCGGAGAAGGACCCGAGTGACTGGACGACGGGCGACGAGCCGATGACCGGCCCGCAGGAGTCCTACCTGAACACGTTGGCGCAGGAGGCGGGCGAGGAGGTGCCGCAAGGGCTGACGAAGGTCGAGGCGTCCCAGCTCATCGACCGGTTGCAGGAGGAGACGGGCAGGGGGAAGTGACGCCGGCGCGGACCGCCGCGCCGGCGTGCGGCGGGCGGGTCAGTTCCCGTCTTCCTGCTCGCCGTCCTGCTCCTGCTCTTGCTCCTGCTCGCCGTCCTGTTCCTGCTCCTGGTTGTTCTCGACGCCGGGGCGGTCCTCGTTCTCGTTGCCGCCCTGGTTGTCGCACCCCGCGCCGAGGGACAGGAACAGGGCCGCCGCGCTCGCGAGCACGGCGAGCGACTTCTTCATCACGGTCTGCTTCATGGTGAGCCAGTACCCCGACCGGCCGGTGCCGACACCACCGGTCGACGCAGCTCGACCACGCCATGCCGTTGTCCGGTCCGCACGGCGCGTTCCCGGACAACGGCGGGCGTTGTCCGTGATGTTGTCCGGCAGTCGATTGCCGTTCGGGGAAGGCTCCTTTCCCGACGGACCGCCGGTTACCGTCTGGTGGTGCAGATCCCGTGGAGAGCCGCACCGCGCGCGGCCCTGTCGAGCCCACTGACACTGCTGGTCAGCTTGGTGACGGCGCTGTTGCTGAGCTTCGTCGTGGCCGCCGCCGTGATGCACTCGGCCGCCTCGGGCAGCGCCGCGATCACCTACCAGCAGAGCCAGTTGTGCGCGGAGTCGCTGCACCCGTCGCTGGAGGCCACCGTCCCGCACGACCGCGTGCCGGGCCTGGTGCGGCAGGTCGGCGAGGCGGTGTCGACGCGGCCCCACCTCGTCGGCATGTACACGCGGGAGCAGCGCACGGACTTCGGCGGCCTGCCGACCGACGCGAAGTTCGGCTACCGGCCCGGCGCCACCGACCACCTGGAGGTGCTGGAGGGCGGCGGCAAGGACGGTCTCTGGGTACCCAAGAGCATCGCCGACACCATCGACCTCCGGCTGGGCGAGCGCGGCATGGGCGGGCGGCTGCCCCCGGTCACCGCGGTCTACGCCGACGTGCTCGACCCGCTGCCCGCGTGGTGGTGCTCCGAGCGCCACTACATCGTGCCCAACATCCTCGACCGCGACGAGCTGGCCACCGCCGTGGTGTGGATGCCCAGCGCCGAGTCGTTCGCCGCGCTACCGCGGGAGGTCGCCGGACCCACGGATGTGACGGTCCGCTTCCCGAGCGACGTGCCGCGCACCGTCGACGAGGCCGCGGCCCTGCTGGCCGAGGGCTCCGACCGCGTCGAACCGCTGGGCCACCTCTTCAACCGCACGGTGTCGCCGCTGGTCCTGGCCGTGGAGAACGGCGCGCAGACCGCCGTGAACGTGCGGTCCGCCGTCCTGCCGCTGACGTTGATCAGCCTCCTCATCGGCCTCGCCGGCATCGCCACGGTCACCGTCCAGTGGGCGCAACGCCGCCGGTCCGAGCTGCGGCTGCTGTGGGTCCGGGGCTCCGGTCCGTTCGCGCTGGGCGGCCGCGGCGTCCTCGAACTGGGCTTGCCGCTGGTCGTCGGCGGCGCGGCCGGGCTCGGCACGGCCCGCCTCCTGCTGCCCGTGTACGCGCCGTCGGACGCGCTGCCGCCGGGCACCGGGACGACGGCCGCCGTCGCCGTCGCGGTGGTGGTCGTGCTGAGCGTCGTGGTCACGTTCGCCACCGCCGCGCTGCGCGTGCACCGCATGTTCCAGGTCGCCATCCGCGGCAACCGGCTGCGCAAGGTCCTCACCGCCCCGCCGTGGGAGCTCGCCACGGCCGCGCTCGCCGTGTGGGCGTGGAACCGGGTGCAGAACAGCGGCCTGGCGACCACCACGAAGATCGGCGGGCTGCCCCGCATCGACGCCGCCGCCCTGGCGTTCCCGCTGCTGGTCGTGCTCACCGCGGCGCTGGTGACGGCGCGGTTGGCGCGGTGGGCGCTGGCCGCGTCGCACCGGGCCCGGTTCTGGTCGGCGCCCGTCGCGCAGCTCGCGATCCGCCGCCTCGCCGCGGCGGCCGGGCCGGTGACCGGCGTGCTGCTGGTGGGCGTGCTGGCGGTCGGCACGATCGCCGTCGGCACCGCCATCGCCGGGTCGCAGAGGACCGCGCTGGAGGTGAAGTCCGGCATGTTCACCGGCGCCAACAGCTACGCGCAGGTCGACCCGGAGACCTCCGAGCTGCCCGGCTCGCTGCGCGGCGACTCGACCATCGTCGGCTACGTCGAGCAGTACGACCGGACCGCCCTGGTGGTCGACCCGAGGACGTTCCGCGACGGCGCGTTCCCGTTCGAGATCGACCCGGCCTTGCTGGACGAGCCGCTGCGCGTCGGGATCTCGCCGCGCCGCGAGGTGACGCTGCCGGGCCTGCCGCCGATCAACCCGTCCGCGTGGGTGCCCGCGTTCCCGAAGCTCGGCAAGACGGGCTGGGTCGTCCCGGTCGACCGGATCGAGGACCGCGGCGACGTGGGTTCCTGGTACGTCTGGTCGCAGCGGCCGCTCGGCGAGCTGACCCGGGCGCTGGCGGCGGTGGGCGTGAAGTACCGCAACGTCGGCGAGAAGTCGAAGGCGGTGAAGGGCCTGCCGTTCCTCACGATTCAGTGGACGTTCGGGTTCGTCACGGCGATCGGCGTCGTCCTCGCGGTGGTGGCGGCGATCGCGCTGCTGCTGGCGGTGGAGGTGCGGCGGCGGCAGAACGCGCTGTCCGGCGCGTTCAGCACCCGAATGGGCCTCGGCCCCGCCGCGATGCTGCGCAGCCACCTGCTCGAACTGGGGGCCGTGGCCGCGGGGGCGGTCGTCGTCGGCCTGGCCGCGAGCGCGGTGAGCAGCGGGTTCACCGTGCCGCAGCTCGATCCCGCGCCGCGGCTGACGCCGGTGCCGGAGGTGCCGGACGTCGTTCCGCTCGTGGTGTCGACGGTCGTGGGAAGTGTGCTGGTGGTGCTGGTGGCGGCGTGGATCGCGGTGCGCGCGGCGCGTTCGGCGAGGATCGGGGAGTTGATCCGTGGGTGAGCACGTGTTGCGCCTGCGCGAGGTGGGCGTGGAGTACCGGACGCCGGCCGGGGCGGTGACGGCGGTGTCCGGTGTGACGCTGGACGTCCCCGCGTCGGGCATCACCGTGGTCGCGGGGCCGTCCGGGTCGGGCAAGTCGACGTTGCTGCGGGTGCTGAGCCTGGTGGAGCGGCCCACGACGGGCGCGGTCGAGCTGCGCGGCGCGGGCACGGCGCGGCTGTCGTCCGCGGCCCGGCGGAAGCTGCGGCGGCGGGACGTCGCCCTGGTGCTCCAGAACCCGTCGGACAACCTGATCGGCCACCTGGACGTGGGCGACAACCTGCGTGCGGCGGCCCAGGCGTCCGGGCTGGACGCGCCGGTCGACGAGCTGCTGGAGCAGCTGGGGCTGCCCGGCACGGCCACGTGGAAGGTGTCGGCGATGTCCGGCGGGCAGCAGCAGCGGCTCGCGTTCGGGTGCGCGTTGGCACGGCGGGCGACCGTCGTGCTGGCGGACGAGCCGACGTCCCAACTGGACACGTCGTCGGCGGACCTGGTGCTGGAGACGTTGGCCGACCTGGCGCGGCGAGGTGTGCCGGTGGTGGTGGCCTCGCACGACCCGAGGCTGATCGCGTTGGCCGACACGAGGTTCGACCTGCGGAACGGGGTGTTGGCGGCATGACGGCGTTGCGGGCGGTGGGTGTCCGGCGGACGTTCCGGCACGCGGCCGGGCCGGTGCCCGTGCTGCGCGGCGTGGACCTGGAGGTGGCGGCCGGCGAGCTGGTGACGCTGTCCGGCCCGTCCGGGTCGGGCAAGAGCGCGCTGCTCGCCGTGCTGGCCGGGTTCGACCGGGCGGACTCGGGCACGGTGGAGCTGGGTGGCGAGGTGCTGACGTCGCCGCCGCCGTGGAAGGTCTGCGCCCTGCTCCCCCAGGCCCTCGGCCTGGCGGGCGAGCTGACGCTGGCGGAGAACGTGGCGCTGCCGATCCGGCTCGGCCGCACGGGCGGCTCGCTGACGAGGGTGACCGGGCTGCTGGAGGAGCTGGGCATCGCCGAACTGGGCGACCGGTACCCCGCCGAGGTGTCGTTCGGGCAGCAGCAGCGGGCCGCGCTGGCCCGTGCCGTGGTCGGCTCCCCCGCCGTGCTGCTCGCCGACGAACCCACCGCGCACCTGGACGCGCAGAGCGCGCCGGCGGCCGTGCGGGTGCTGCGGC